>JACIYK010000107.1 GCA_014359965.1 Candidatus Aminicenantota bacterium | reverse complement strand
ACTCGGAAAAAGTACCCTGAGGTTTAATTTAGACGGGATTAGGCTCCTCCGTTCGAACTTTTTATTTTGAAAACTGGTTTTTAATTTCCTGGCTAAACTGAAAAATAGTTTCTACTACTTCCTGATGACTAAGAGCCGTGCCATCCTGCGGAGAGTCAATTATC
Source organism: Candidatus Aminicenantota bacterium (assembly GCA_014359965.1). Classification (GTDB taxonomy): domain Bacteria; phylum Acidobacteriota; class Aminicenantia; order Aminicenantales; family Saccharicenantaceae; genus Saccharicenans. The sequence goes on along the minus strand of JACIYK010000107.1, from coordinate 8,562 downwards.
CGGTAGTCAAAGAAAGGACAATTTCCTTCATACCATTTTTCAGAAAGCGGTCTTTTATTTTTTTCTCTTTTTTCTTTTTCTTTATGATTGAGCATAGCCCCTAGACCTTTCAGGTTTACTCCGGCCTCTGGGTCTACCCCGATGATAAATCTCCGACCACCGAAGTCTGACATAAGAAAAGAAAATCCTTTTCCCAGTGGCGAGTTAAAAACATCGCGACGGCACCATTCTTTAAGCAAAAAGCTTTTAGGATTTATGACAATAAGCCCGTCTACTGTTTTAAAGCCCTGGCCGTCAGAAAGCGGCAGATTCAGCTTCACTTTTTGGGCTTTTTCCAGGTCTTCCAAGTAGTTAAAGAAATCGTCTTCAACCCGGTGGATGGCTTTTTCGTACCGGTCGATGCCCTGAAAAATCGGGCGATTAGCTATTATTTCCCGGCCCAGACTGGCCTGTTCGTAAAGAAGCTTCATCATCTTCAGGCCTTCGCTCACTCTATCCAGATTGGTTTCTTCTTCCGGTTTCTGAATACTGGTAAAGATAGCTCGTAGCAGGGCATAAGGAGTCGAACTCAGTTCAATGTTTTTGGGAAGGGAAGCGGAATCAGCCATTCGAGCATATTCCGCAATTTTTAACATGGCTTTGTCGACCCGACGTAGTTCCAGAAGTTTAAGGGTTAAAAAGATGGCACTGATAGCGTCAAAATCAGGTAACCGATGGGTGATGATAATTAGCCGTTCTGGTGTTTCTTTCAAGTGGTCAAGAACCAGCTCAGGATGTTTAACTACCAGAGAAGCAGTACACTCCGCCTCAGCTTCGGGCTGGTGGTGATCAATGACTCCCGGTACAGTTTTTAGACCGACATCAAGAACAATGGTTGAAGGTGTAGGCGAAAATTCCTGACCATAAGGTGCAAAATGAAAAATGGTTTCCATTTTCCTGTTTGCCCCTTAACAGAAATGTGCTTGAATAGGCTTAATTATACTATTTTTTTGCCAGGAATAAAGAGCTCATGATATTCTCTTCCAGTTCTTCCCCTGGTTGCAAGGGACGACAGGAATGGTGCCGACGTTTTAGTTGATTCAGGAAGTTAAGCACTGTGGGCAAATTATATAGGTTGATAGTGTTTTCTCCTGATTCATGAAAAATATTAATGGTAACCGTGTAAGGAATGCCAGTAGACCGTAGATTTTGATGCTCCAGGATTTTAAGGATGCGTTCACGCAGCTTGCCAGCGCCAGATCTGTTGGTGTGAGGAAGAAGGATTAGAAACAGGTCATCTTCTATGCGGCCAATAACGTCTACTTTTCTGGTTGTTTTTTTTAGAATGTAGCTTAAATTAGTGATGACTCTTTCCCCGGCTTCCTGGCCAAAAGTCTGCAGCAGCTTTTGATAATAATCTATCTTTATTTCCAGAAGCGAAAGGTCCAGCTGATATCTTTCCGCCCGTGAAGTTTCTTTCTGAAGATGTTTGAAGAAACCCTGGGGGGTGTGTATTCCGGTTAAGGCATCGATTTCTTCCAGTTCTTGCATTTTCTTTAATAGAATAAGGTGTTCTACAGAAAACTCAGCTTGTTTTACGAGCATGGCCAGAAGGTTGAAGTCATCAGCCTGAAAACTCTGCTGGCCCTTTTTATTTATTAAAAAAAACAGGCCAAAAACGTTTTTTTCTAACCGAAAAGGAACAGCCAGGACTGATTTAAATTCTAGTCCTTCCAGGTTTTCTAATTCTGGATTAAAACGTGGGTCTGTAGAGCAATTGGTAATCATTATATCCTGATCGGTCTCAACGGCCAGCCCGGCCAGCCCTTCACCGCGGTGGACAATTTTCCCTTTTATTCCTTCGTTAAGGGAACCTCTTATTATGGAATATTTCAGGTCGTGTGTAGCCGCGTCTCTGAGGAGAAAAGCCGCTGCTTCTGGTTCAATCAGGGCTACCAGGCCGTCCATTACCCGATTGAGGATTTCATCCACATTTTTAGCCCTGTAGATATCTCTGGTAAGCTGGTGAAGGAGGTTTATTTTTAAAGAAAGAACCTTATCCTGGTCCTCACCTTTTGGTATATTCATAAATATTAAATATCAAAATTATTTCTTGTTTTCAACTTGTTTCCAGTCATCAACCTTAGCAGGCAGTTCGTTCAGGAATGATGGGTCAACCAGGAAAAGGTAGTTTAGCTCACGATTTTTGACTGGAATTAGCTTTTTCTCCTTAATTTCTTTTCCCACCCCGAGATGGATTTCTCTAGTCTGGTTATCTGAAGAGCTGGTGGATACGGTGATTTCAATTTCTGCTGGGTCCAGTCCGTATTCTTTTAGAAAAGCAGGCTGGTCAATAAACTCAGAAGCTTCTAGATATTCTATTTTCCTCAAGACTGATTCTACCTTTGATTCATCAGCGGCCACTTTTTTCCCTTCACCCATTTCTATGAACCATTTTTCCGTTTCTGCCTCTTTTCCCTTGACTTTCTCTTTGAAAGCGTAGATCTGATCGTTCTGACGCTTTATCCGGATAGAATTAGCTTCCCAGCTGTTAAACAGAGCCACTTTCTTTTCTCGTAGGTCCTGAATTTTTTTGTTCAGGTCGTTTTCAATCTGGGTTTCCACTTCCACGATTTTGCTAGACCAGGAGGTGGTGGCCAGCAGCCGGTTGTCTTTTTTGTTGAGAAAAAAGGTAAGTTCTTTGCTTTCAGGCATGGTTATTCTTACAGTGAATTCAGGCTGGTCAAATCCATAATTTCTCAGGTCCTCGGGTTTTTTTTCTTCCACGACAAAATCCTTAGCCCGCAGCCGGGCAAGGTTATCCACTAGGTTATCCACCTGGTACTTTGAAGCCAGAGCCTCAATCGGTGAGGTTAATTTCCAGTTTTCTCCTTCTTTAACGGCTTTCCAGTTTGTTTCCTGGGTTTTAACTTCTATGGTCTTTACATCTTTTGTTTCAAACTTAAAGATTTCTTTGTTTCTCAGATCAAAAAGCTTCTTGTCCAGGGAATATTTGAGATAGCTGGGAAGCAGAACTACGGCAGGCTGGTCAGCTCTTTTGGCGTAAAGAGTATGGTCCAGCGGATTTTCCATGCCAATCAATATCTGGACTGGCTCATTTTTCCCTTTAATCCAGAGAATCACCTCTTTTTTGGGGATCTCATAGGTTTTGAGGTCTGAGGCTTCTTTTTCAACGACATGCTCGACGCGCAGACTGGCAAAGTTTTCTGCCAGGCTGTTAGCTTCATAATTGTCAGCTTCGGCTTTTATCGGTTCTACTATCTGCCAGTTACCCTTTTCGTCTCTGGCCAACGTGATGATACTCTGGTCTTGGTTTTTCAGGCTGATTTTTTCCACCTCTGAGGCCTGAAAATCAGTGAGTTTTTCAGCTTTTTCTTTAATTTCTTTGATTTTTTCTGACCTATTTTCAATTAAAATTATACTGGTCAAAAGAATAACAAAAATAGCCAGGAGGATGAGAGTGGTTTTGAGCTTCATAGTGACCTCCTCCTAATCCAGATGGTTAAGCCGATCACTAAAACAATCAAAGGCAGCAAGATAATGGAAAGCAACATCAGAAAACGTCCCTGGCTGGGGGTTAAGTTAATGGTCCGTGGCGTTCTGGTTCTGGGCTGGATAGAAATCAGGTCAGATTCTTCAGTCAGCCAGTTAACAGTGTTCAGGAAAAGGTTTCCGTTTCCGGAGAGGTTATAGTACCTGTTAGTTATGAAGTCCGAATCTCCAAAGACTGCCAGGCGGAGCTCTTTTTTCTCTGCCGGTTGGTGGTCAGTTCTATTATCTTTATCTTCTTTATTTTCTTTTTCTTCCGGCTTTGTTTCTTGGCTAATGGTTTTACTGCCTACCACCGCCAGGGTAATCGGGCCCTGCTTATCTTTGTCTCTATCAAAGGTGACTTCTTTTTTTTCTAGCTGGCGCTCAGACCAGGAATTTGAGCTCGTTTTAGCGATAGCCGTAAGAGTCAGGCCTTCAGGTTTACTCTCAGCGATTTCTATTGAACGGGCCAGGGGGAAGAAAGAGGCATAACGGAAGTTTCTGGTGATTTCGTGATAATCATATTCTGTCACTACCGGTATAAAATAATCGCCGCCCAGCAGTCTGGAAACCGGGTCCACTATCAGGTCGTTTACCAGCTTAATCCCATACTCAGCCAGAAAAATTTCCAGCCCCGAACCAGTTTCCGGGTCAACCATAAAGAATACTCGGCCACCCTCGTTGAGGTAATTTTTAATGGTTTCCAGCTCATTTGGCAGAAGCTGCTTACGGGGACCGGGAATAAACAGCAGACTGCAGTCAGCCGGAAAACTCTCTGAGAGAGCCAGAGGAAGTTTTTTGACTTCGTAGCCAATCTTCTCCAGTTCGCTTTTAGCTGTGCTGTAACCGTTATCGCCTGTGTCTTCAATGGAGTTTTCTCCGTGCCCCTCAAGAAAATAGAGGACTTTTTTCTTTTCCCGGGTCACCTTGATAATAGCATTAGTAATATCTTCTTCAGAGGTACTGGTAATCCGGTTTTCTTTATCACCGCATTCAAAAACAGTGGTGCCATCCTGGGTAATGTCGTATTTTTTTACCAGTCCGGGATTTTTATCAGGGTCGATAAATTCATATTTTATTTTGGGAGAATGGTAAGCATAGATTTTGAGAATATTTTCCATGTTCTGACGATTGACGTTTCCTTCCCGGAAAAAGCATTTAATCTGCACTTCCTTTTTCAGGTTTTTGGCCACGCTGATTGATTGCTCAGACAGGCTATGAATCTTGGCCTCGGTGAAATCAAGGCGGTAGTGGTGTCTGGCCAGGAAGAAATTCAGCAGAACCAGAATGGCCAGAACAAGGATGATAATCAAAAACATGTTGCTGGAATAAAGAAAGGATTTTCTCCTGAGACTTTCCTTTAATTCTGACAGGTTAAGAAGCAGATAGACAACAATCAGGGCAAGGCCCAACAGACCAATTATAAGAGCTGCCGTCTTGTGTTGAGGCCAGATGATTAGAAAAACAATGGCTAAAGCTAGAAGTAATAGACTGATATAATTTAAAGATTGTTTTATCCAGTTGATCATGGTCTTACCTCCAGCGCCGAGATTGAATGGTAGCATGCGTCAGGAAAAGCCCCAAAAAAGCAAACGAGAGATAATAGACCAGGTCACTGGTATCCAGTATGCCTCTGGTCAGGCCATCAAAGTGTTCAAAGAAAGAAAGGTAATTCAGCACATCCTTCCAGAGGCCACGGGCGGAATAACCCACCCAGTTCAGGACCCAGAACAGGAGCAGTGTGCCAAAGGTTAATACTGCAGAAACAATTTGATTTTCAGTGAGCGAAGACCAGAAAAGACCAATGCCTAAGAAAGCTGCACCCAGCAGGAAAAGTCCAAGATAACCCAGCAGGTAGGGGAGAGGTTCAGGGTTGCCGTAAACAAAAGTGAAGATGGTCGGGATGGCACTCAGGAGCAACATTAGCAGCAACATTAACAAAGAGGCTAAATATTTGCCCAAAATTATCTGGTTGACCGACACCGGCGAGGTAAAAAGCAGCTCCTCAGTGCCCAGCTTTTTTTCTTCAGAGAACAGCCTCATAGAAAGAAGAGGTAGCATCAAAAGCATGATGATGCTCAGGTTGTGAAAGAGTGGAGCAAAAACCATCTGGTTAATGTTGACCTGCTGAAAGTAGTACGGATTCTGGGCCATCTGGATAGCCTGGCTGTTGAACCACCAGACCAGGCTGTAGAAGAAGAAACCAGAGAGCAGCACAAAGATGGCCACGACGATGTAGGCAATGGGGGAGGAAAAATATTGCATTAGCTCTTTTTTAGTTATAGACCAGACGGCTTTCATTGTTCCATACCTCCTGAAACGATTCTGAGATAAAGGTTCTCAATGTCAGCAGCCAGGGGTCGCATTTCTTTGAGCACTAGTCCTTTCTCCAGGCAGAGTTTGAGTACTTGAGGTCGCAGGTCAGTATCCCAGCTCCATTCCAGTTTTATTTCCGAGCCTTCTATCTCGGCTTTTTTTAATCCGTTTATCTGACGGAAGAGGTTCAAGGTTTCCTGGTCCACCTGTTGGAGCTTTATGTAGACCCCGTCGTTATGACTGTAGTTTTTAGCCAGCTCGTCCAGATAGCCTGAAGCCCGAAGCTGGCCTTCGTTGATAATAACCACACCGTCGCAGACTTCTTTAACCTCGGCTAGAATATGTGTGGAGAGGATAATGGTATGTTCGCCTTTGAGTGATTTTATCAGCTGGCGGATTTCCACAATCTGTTTAGGGTCCAGGCCAATGGTCGGTTCATCAAGAATGATGACCTGAGGATTATGGATGAGAGCCTGGGCAATGCCCACTCTTTGTTTGTACCCGCGGGAGATGTTTTTTATCAGCCTTTTTCTGACTGGTTGCAGACCGGTAATTTCCACTGCCCGGTCAATAGCCGCCTTTTTCCTGGAGGCTGGTACCTGCTTTATCTCTGCTACAAAGCCTAAATAAGCTTCTACCGTCAGGTCATGGTAAAGAGGAACAGTTTCTGGCAAATAACCAATGACTTTCTTCACTTCATCAGCTTGCTCAAAAACATCGTAGCCAGCTACTATGGCTTTCCCTTCGGTAGCTGGTAAGTAGCCGGTTAGAATTCTCATGGTAGTGGTTTTACCGGCTGCGTTAGGTCCAAGCAATCCCCAGATTTTACCCTTTTCTACCTTAAAACTGAGGTTTTTGATGGCTACGAGGTCGCCATATTTTTTGGTGAGTCCCGTGGTCTCAATCATCGGCTAACCTCCTTGATCGTAATTTTTATCAATGAATAAAAATTACATTTTTTCTGGCACCTGAATGCCCATTAAATCCAGTGCCTGGCAGATTACCTGATGAACATAATTTAAGGTCAACAGCCTAAAGTTCCGCAGCGGTTCGTTCTTTTCTGCTAGAACAGGGTAATTATGATAAAAGCTGTTAACTTTCTGACAAAGGTTGAAGGTAAATTTGGCCAGGCCCGCAAACTCCAGCGTGGCAATGGCTCTTAAAACTTCTTCATCCAGCCCAGCTGCATACACCAGAAGCTCCCAGAAATCGCGGCTCTCTTCAGGGGTAAGTGCCTGTAAATCAAAATTTTCTATTATTTCTGGAGAAATGATTTTTTCTGGGGCAAAACCAAAGCGCTCAGCAAACTTTTTGAAGATGCTTCTCAGCCTAACAGCTGTGTACTGCAGATAAGGCCCGGTTTCACCTTCAAAATTTAAGGCTTCGTCAAAGTCAAAGACGATAAGAGAATTCCTGGCGTATTTAAGCATGAAATAACGCACTGCCGCCGCGGCAATCTGTCGAGCAATCTGGCGCCTACCATCTTGGCTTAGTTCTGGATTTCTCGAAGTCACCTCAGCCAGTGCTTTTTCTTCCAGCCTGTCTAACAGGTCATCAGCCTTGACGCCTATTCCTTTTCTCCCGGAAACTTCAAGGAATGACTTGTCTTTTTCTTCTTCGGTCAGCTCCACGTTAATTTCAGCCACACTTTTTGGTGAAAGGGCTACCATCTCATAAGAAAAATGAATGGACCGGGCAGCTTGCTCGCTAAAACCAAGCGACTTAAGCCCCTGAACTACCACTTTCTGCAGGTATGATTGCCGTACATCTATAACGTTGTAAACTTTAGAAGCAGCTCCAAAGTGGACATCATAACCGGTTGGCTCAGCCGAAGAAATCCAAACCCGGTGACCATTTTCTTCCTCAAAGGGTAGGTAATAAAAATCCTGGCCTAAAAGACCGAATTTCCACAACTGGTAGGCAATGTCTTTGCCCACGTAAGTTACTGTGCCATCGGACCTGACGATAATTTTTTCTCTTTCTGGTTCATCCTCAAGCTTCATCACCCAGCAGCCGGCGGATTCTCCTTCTTGCGAAAAGTAGATGGCCTGTCTTTCCTTAAGCATCTGGAAAGCTTTATCCCAGAATTTAAGACGCAGGATGCTGCTTTCGCAGGGAAGAACATCGTATGTGATGCTCAGTCGCTTCATGGTTGCTAGATGGGCCCGGACTATCTTTTTGGAGATGTAATCAGCGTAATCAGCTTCTGGCGAAAGTCCATGTTCAATTCTTTTCAGGACTTCGGCTTTTTCTCGCTGGGCTTCTTCGTTTTCTGCTAAATAACGTGAAACCCTGGTGTAGAGGTCCCAGCAGTAATAATCAAATTTTCCCTCAATTTTTTCTAGCTCTTCAAGGCTTTTCTTTTCCAGTTTTAGGAAACCATAGACCACATCAACTACCTGAACTCCGGTGTCATCAATATAATTCTGAACTTCAACATTTTCTCCTTTGTATCTGAGACAGCGCACCAGGGTGTCACCCAGGCAGGCATTACGTAGATGTCCCACGTGAGCTGCTTTGTTAGGGTTAATGTTGGTATGTTCCACAATTATCTTTTTTTCTTCTGCTTCCAGGCTGCTTTTTTCTTCAAATAGTTTGCGCCTGGCAAAGTTCCGGCGGTTGAGGTAAAGGTTAAGATAACCGGCTCCGGCCACTCCAACTTTTTCTATTCCTTCCAGGTCCTGGAGCTGCTCAGCCATTTTACTGGCAATGTCC
>JACIYK010000106.1 GCA_014359965.1 Candidatus Aminicenantota bacterium | reverse complement strand
GAATCAGGCCTTCCCCAATCAGATAACCGGGCTAATTTATCTGCCTGGAGGTTATTTAGTAGAGGCTGGCGCCTGAATTGTTAATTTGTCGGGTGTGTGTTATCCTGAAAATGGATTAATAATTTAGGCGCTTCTAAAGGTATTAAAAAATGTGGCTTAGGCGCTGGCTTTCCAGTCTCCTGGCATGGGGAGGGGTGTTTTTGCTGCTTTTGCCGGGCAGTGCCCAGGAGAAGAAAGAAGTTAAACCGCCCAAAGTTGCCTATAACGTCACGGTCAATGCGGTAACTCTGTCTGTGACCGTTCAGGACCGGAAGGGGAGGTACATAAACAACTTGGAAAAAACTGATTTTTTGGTTTATGAAAATAACGAACGTAAGGAAATCACGTATTTCCAGCATGATGAAGGGGCGCCGATAAGCTTCACCGTGCTGCTGGATGTCAGCGGCAGCATGGCTCTGGAAAATAAATTTGAGGAGGTTCGGCAGGCTCTGAGTCTGCTGGCCCGAGAAATCCTCAGCCCCCAGGATGAACTGGCCCTGTTGGTTTTTGCTGACGGCGAAGTGGAAGTGGCGGCCAGGCATTCCCTGGACCGAAAGGGTTTCTTGGAGGCTCTGGAAAAGGAGAAGGCTTACGGCAAGACGGCTCTGAACGATGCGGTGGCCACCTCGCCTCAGTATGCCATTCGGGCTAAGAACGAAAAAAGAGCTCTGATTTTAATAACCGACGGCATTGAAAACGACAGCGTGACCACGCCGGAGCAGGCCCTGGAAATAGCCCGTCGGGTGGAAATACCGATTTATGTTATCGGGTACAAAATACCCAAAGCCGAAGAAATACTCACCCGGCATAAGAGAAAATCTGGCCTCACTCTCCAGAGCATCGTTTATACCCTTAATCTTTTTGCCGAAGCCACCGGCGGAAAAGCTTTTTTCCTCGACAATACAGAAGAACTCCTTTCCTCTTTTTATGAAATAAAGAAAGAGCAGAGCCACCAGTATCTGATAGGCTATACTTCATACCGGGAAGATGAACGCTACCGGAAGATAAGGGTAGAGACCAGACGAGGAAATTATAGAATTCGCACCCGCCAGGGATATTGAAAGTTCAGGGCGGAATATGCTTAACGATTGTTCAGCCAGATAGGAATTAAGCAAAAAAACTTTTGTAAACGGCTTTAAAATGAGCTAAAACATAAAAAGTAATGAATTTTTAAAATTGAAATCAGGAGGTCAAAATGAAGAAAGGTCTTTTTGTGTTAGCGGGCATTCTGGTGCTGGCCAGTTTTCTCACTCTGAACTGGGGCTGTGCTACTAAAAAGTACGTCAGCAGTGAAATTGCCACGGTGGACAAAAAAGTTTCCAGCATCTCCACTGAAGTAGAAGAAGCCCAGAAAAGGATTAAAGAGCATGATGAGAAGCTGGCCACCATCGGAGAATTGATCAAGCAGCATGATTCTCAATTCAAACAGGTGGATGGAAAGATTGAAGAGGTTAAGACTCTCATTCGTGGCAACCTGGTGATGAAGGCCACCTTAACCAGCAATGAAGCCAAGTTTGCCTTTAACAGCGCTGAACTAACTCCCCAGGCTAAAGCGGCCATTGACAATTTTGTCCAGAAGTTGATTCAGGAGAATAAGGGGGTTTACATTGAAATTCAGGGACATACAGATAATGTTGGACCAGAGGAAGTCAACCTGGCCCTGGGTCAGAAGAGGGCCGAAGCAGTGATGATGTATCTTTATAAGACCTATCACATTCCGCTGCACCGTATGGCGGCTGTAAGCCTTGGTAGTTCAAGCCCCATAGCCAATAATAAAACCAAAGAAGGCAGAGCTCAGAACAGAAGAGTAGAAATTCTGGTCTACGAATAAAGATCATTCTGCTGACGCGTTCAAAGGTTTTGTTTAGAGCCAAGAGTTGAAGTTTAATTTTGCTCTGAAGAAAGTTTTTTTACCAGAAGCGCTAAAAAGAAAGGGGAAAGAACGAAACTTTCCCCTTTCTTATTTTTTTCCGTTTTATTTCCAGCGGAAGGGGTTTTTGCGCCTGAAATCGGGCACCAGGTGTTCATCTTCTTCAAAAGGTTCGGGCTGCAGGAAAAGATGTTCAAAGCCAAGCTCCAGAGCCCGGTTCATTACCTGGCGGTATTCCTCAGCTGTAATTTCTCTCCTCAGTTCAGTCGGCGCTTTAAAGCAGGGGTGGTACTGGCTCATTAAGCTTAATCCGACTGATGTGGAAAGGTTATTGGCTATCCATTCCAGAACTCTGATGGAGTCATCTGTTTGCCCAGGCAGGACCAGGTGTCTGATAATGAGGCCGGCTCGGGCAATCTCTTGGTCGTCCAGAATCAGGTCAGGTTGCTGGCAGTACATCTCCTGAAGAGCCAACCGGGCCCGTTCAAAATAATCAGGTGCTGCAGAATATTTTTTAGAAAGCTCAGATGAAACATACTTCAGGTCTGGCAAATAAATGTCCACAATACCTCTCAGCTGTTCGACAACTTCCAGCGATTCATAGCCGTTGGAATTCCAGACCAGCGGTAGGGATAAACCCTGGCTGTAAGCAATTCGTAAAGCTCGCAGAATGGGCAGGACCACATGGGTGGGGGAAACAAGGTTAATGTTGAGAGCACCCTGGGCCTGGAGCCAGAGCATCAGTTGAGCCAGTTGTTCATCGGTCTTGATTTCTCCTTCATTCAGCCAGCTCAACTGGTAGTTCTGACAGAAAAGACATTTCAGGTTGCAGCCGGTAAAGAAAATGGTGCCAGAACCACGGGTGCCGGCTGCCGTTCCCCGGCCGCTCAGAGCCGGCTCTTCTCCGTAATGCAGCAGCCCGACTGACACCCGGGCCAGGTTTCCTGTCTGACAGATACCTACGTGCCCTGAGGTGCGGTCCACACGGCAATTTCTGGGACAAAGAGTGCAACAGGATTCCAGCGGTGAAAGCCTGGCTATAGCCTTATCTATAGCTTCCAGCTTGCGTTCTTTCAGAAATTCTTTTTCCATTGTCCTGGTTTGCTTTTCTCAACTGTAAAAATTATAGCAGAAATGGGTAAACTTTCATCCTTGATGAGCAGACCAAGAACCCGCCCAGCTAAAAGCTTGTCAGCTTTAGCTAAAATAAGTATAGTAAAGAGTCTGGAACCAATTATAATTATCCAGATTTAAGATAGGTAAGGGTAGGTTTAATTTTAATGAAGTTTATCCTCAAGCTGTTTGAAATTGCCATTCACCTGGACAGATACATCGGTGATGTTATCAAGCAATTCGGGTTATGGACCTATCTGCTGCTTTTTTTTGTCATCTTCGCTGAAACCGGATTTGTGGTTACGCCCTTCTTTCCTGGTGATTCACTGCTTTTTGCCGTAGGCGCGGTGGCCTCCCTGGGCCAGCTCCATATTACCAGCCTTTACTTCTTACTTTCTGCTGCCGCATTTTTAGGGAATATTACCAATTATTGGATTGGATACCGGCTAGGACCAGGGATTTTTAAGAAAGAAAACGCTCGGTTTCTTAATAAAAATTATCTGGAAAAAACACACCGTTTTTATGAAAAGCATGGCGGTAAAACTATCATCATCGCCCGCTTCTTACCTTTTATCCGAACTTTTGCCCCGTTTGTGGCTGGTATCGGTCGCATGACTTACTGGAAATTTATGCTTTTTTCTGCAGTCAGCAGTTTTCTCTGGGTGGCACTTTTTCTCTTTGGTGGCTACTTTTTTGGCAATTTACCGGTGGTGAAGAAAAATTTTTCCCTGGTTATCGTGGCCATTATTGTTATTTCGGTTGTGCCTGCGGTGGCAGGATATCTTAGGGAGAGGAAGACTCGCCGTTTAGAAGACGTTGCAGGTCAGAAAAAAGCTGGCTTTTGACTAGTTGGTGGTTTGTCCGGTCAATATGCAGGGGGGTAATCGATACCCAGCCTTTATCCACCACTTTAACGTCTGAATCAGCTGGGCCGACAGCTCGTGGATGTCCGACGCCAATCCAGAAGTAGGTTTTTCCCCGCGGGTCTTTTTTCTTAATAAGCTCTGGGCTGTACCTTTTTTCCCCGAGTTTGGTTATTTTGACGCCGCGTACAGGGAAGGGCGGGATGTTAATGTTAAGATAAGTTTTTGGGGGCAATTTTTTTCGCAGCAAAACCTCCACGATGTTTCTTACCAGAGAGGCGGCCTGGACGAAATCATACTTCTGGCCGTTTGAGTTATTTCTGCCAACCAGGGAAACAGCGATGGAAGGAATTCCCATAAAGGTGCCCTGCAGAGCTGCAGCCACAGTTCCAGAATAAGCTACATCCTGGCAGCCGAGATTAGGACCCAAGTTCAGCCCAGATATAAGCAGATCGGGTTTTTGGCGCAGGATATGTTGCAGCGCTATGTAAACACAATCAGCCGGCGTGCCGTCCACGGCGTAGACCTGCCGGGAGATTTTTTCTGCTCTTAAAGGTCTTCTCAGGGTTAAGGCCATGGAAATGGAGCTTCTTTCCCGGTCCGGTGCTACCACATAAACCTGGCCAATCTTTTTTAGCTCTTCAGCCAGAATGGTAATTCCCGGAGAATTATAGCCGTCATCGTTGGTCAGGAGAAACAAAGGTTTCCGGGGCTGTTTTTTTATCGTCATTTGAGCAATTTTTTTCAGCTTTTAAGTTAGATTTTCTCTTTATTATAGAGAAATTGCCGGCAAATATCCATCAGGCAGACGGTTAATCCAGCTTTTCTGGCATAGTTAAGGCGAAGGTTTGATTAAAAGGGGTAAAGAAAGCGGAAAACGATAACGAGAAAAAGGGCCCTTTTAATTTTTTTGCTTGTCTTGATCAGGCGGGTTAGGTAAAATATAAACAAAAAAAGAAGGAGGGCAAAAATGAACGTTGGTCTGGCTGATGCAATCCTTCGTTTGATTGTGGGCTGGTTTTTTATCCATTTAACTCCGGTGCTCAAAGTAAAGACTGGAAAAGCCCTGCGCTGGATTCTACTGATCATCGGGTTAATTCTGGTTTTCACGGCTGTTACTCGGTACTGTGGGGTTTACACGCTTCTTAAAATCAATACTCTGTAGCTGACTTAACAAGAAGTAGACGAATATTTTTCTCGTGCTAAAAAAGCAGAGAAGAGGAAAATTTTCTGTAGATTTATTAGATACTGGTACCGGGTAAAAAGAAGGGCCTTTTCCTATCTGGTGAAATGGGGGATAAATTATTCTATTTATTCAGTTTTTCAAAATGGGAGGAGTGTATAGAGAGAAAGTCGTATGCGGAGAAATAAAAAAATCGGGACGAGCGGATTTGAACCGCTGACCCCATGCACCCCAAGCATGTGCGCTACCAGGCTGCGCCACGTCCCGATTTTAGAGACAATAAATTTAGCTTTTTTTTGACTTTTTTTCAAGCGTCTGGAGAATTTCTCGTAGTTCTTCTTTGACTTGTCCCAGAGCTGAATGAAGTTTTTCTGGTGGAATCTTATCAGTTTTAAAACCAAACTCTTCTTCTATTTTCCTCTTTATGCCGGCGTTAGTTAAAGTCTTTTCTTCCAGAAGTTCTTTTATCCGGAGAATGATGAGGACATCTTTTTGGCGGTAAATCGTTTTGCCCGAAGCAGTTTGACCGGCGAAAAACAGAGGAAATTCAGCTTCCCAGAGCTTCAGGGTTTCCGGCGTTATTTTAACCAGACGACAGACCTCTTCCAGGGTAAAAAACAGTTTTTGGTTGATTATAGCTCTGGGGTCTGAGTTTTTTTTAATCTCGGTCATAAGCCAACTTCAGCCAAACATTAGCATTTAACCTGTTTATCGTCAAGAATTCTCACAGATTTAACAACCCACGTTGACTCCGACATTTTCCGCCAAGGTTTCACTGTCCTGCATTACAGCGGTCGTCTTTTTTTCAGGTCGTATCTTTCCCCATCTAGGAGCACATGCATAATCATACCCCTGATGGAAATGGCCCGGTCATTTCGGATGTTAACCTTAGCTTTGCTTGGGTCATAGATGATGACGTTTTTCTCGCCAATAACCAGAAAAGTCTGGTCTGGACTGACGATGATGGCCGTGGATTCGTCTATGCCCACCCCCACCAGTTCTGGATGGCCGGCTATCACACTAATAAGGCGGTTATGCCTTTTCCTGGTGGCAAAATGCTGGTCAATAATAGCTGTTTTTATCAAACCAAGGCCACGATTTAAAACTATATTCCCGGATTCAATGGTTTCAAACTCATGGCCTTCTTCTGGTTTCCTTCTTTCATCACCAGTAATCATAAGCTCGCTCATAACTGCAGCTCCAGCGCTGGTGCCACCGATGACTGCGCCCTGTTCGTAAAGCTGTTTAATCATCTGGTGGATGGGCGTGTCCAAGATGGCCTCAGTAATTCTGGTTTGAACTCCGCCGGAAAAAAATATTCCACCGCTTTCAGCCAGCAACCTGGCATTAGGATATTTTTCCGCCTCAGCCCTGGTAAAGTTGTAATAAGCAACATCTTTGGCACCCAAGTTTTTAAATTCTTCAACCAGGTTTCTTCCGGTCTCATCTGGAGTGGCGCTGGCCATGGGCAAGACGACGATGCGTCCGCTGTTAACCCGACTGGCCATGTCTACAAACCTTTGCATCATTGATTCTGGTCGATTGCCCCCGCCTATGATAAATAAATAGCCTTTTGGTGCTGCCTCAGCTTTAATGACAGAGGTGCTGACAGCGATAAAGATGAGCAGGAGAGCTAAAACGAACTTTATGTTTTTAAAGATAATGTGCTGTAGTTTCATAAACTAACTCCTTTCAGTTTTCAGCCATTATGTTTATCCTCAGCCAGCCATAATTTGGCTAGCAAAACCTGATAAAATAATATATCAAAAATTTGCTTTTTAGTTTATTTATTTTTCATCCTGGCCGGTTAATTTTAAAGGCGGGAAAAAGAAGAAGAAAGGGTCAAAAAATTAGAGATAAATGATTTTACGTTAGTACTGTTGATGTAATTTTTAATATGAACCTCAAAAAGGAGAGTTGATTCTAACAGGCCAGCTTTGACATGTGGTTCTTTTGATTATCTCACCTTATTTTTTTCCTGTTAGTTTTTACCGGGTATGTAAGTTCCTGGTTGAGGGAAAGACTCTCGGAACTTCTTTGACTGTAAAAAATTAAGGTTAAGTAATATAATAAAACAAGATTAGACTTGTAAGAAATGTAGTCTGTTCATGAAAAAAGAGCAAAAGAAAGAGCCATCCCACGTGCCTCTGGCTGAACGCCTGCGGCCACAGAGTTTTGACCGCTTTTACGGCCAGGAGCATCTGCTAGGTCCGGGCAAGATTCTCAGCCAGTTGATTGAATCAG
Source organism: Candidatus Aminicenantota bacterium (assembly GCA_014359965.1). Classification (GTDB taxonomy): domain Bacteria; phylum Acidobacteriota; class Aminicenantia; order Aminicenantales; family Saccharicenantaceae; genus Saccharicenans. The sequence continues at coordinate 1,443 of JACIYK010000106.1, read as the reverse complement.
GCCATCTGGTGTCCATCATCTTCTGGGGACCGCCGGGCTCTGGGAAAACTACTCTGGGGGTGCTACTGGCCAGACATTTTGACCTGCCCTGGATGTTTTTTAGCGCCGTTCTTTCCAGTATAAAAGAAATTAAAGAAGTTATGGCCCAGGCTGAACAGCAGAAAAAACTCTATGGCAAGCCATTGGTTATTTTTGTAGATGAAATACACCGGTTCAACAAAGCCCAGCAAGCAGCTTTTCTGCCGTACGTGGAAAAAGGGGATATAATTCTTTTCGGCTCCACCACGGAAAACCCATCTTTTGAAGTAATCGCTCCACTGCTTTCCAGAACCAAAGTCCTGGTTCTCAAGCCGCTGGATGAAAAAGCTCTAAGAAAAATAATCCAAGATGCTTTAACCGATGAAGTTAACGGCCTGGGGAAATTACACCTGACCATCAATGAGGAAGCGGAGAAATTGCTGTTAGACCAATGCAATGGAGATGCCCGCCGTATTCTTAATGCCTTAGAAATTGCGGCCAGTTTAGTGAAGGGTTCGGAGATAACCCCTGCAGAAGTGGAGGAAGCCCTGCAAAAAAGGATTCTTCTTTACGATAAAAGTGGGGAAGAACACTTCAACCTGATTTCAGCTCTGCATAAAAGCCTGAGAAATTCTGACGTGGATGCTTCTATTTACTGGTTGGCCAGGATGCTTTACGCCGGAGAAGACCCGCTTTACATTGCCCGCCGGTTGGTTAGGTTTGCCTCTGAAGACATCGGGCTGGCTGACCCGCAGGCTCTGGCCATTGCCCTTCAGGCCAAAGAAGCCTACGATTTTCTCGGCTCTCCGGAAGGTGAACTGGCTCTGGCAGAAGCAGTGATTTACCTGGCTTCAGCACCCAAGAGCAACCGGGTTTACGTGGCTTTCAACCAGGCCATGAAAGATGTGGAAGAAAGCCCATACGAGCCAGTCCCCCTTCATATTAGAAATCCGGTCACGCCGCTGATGAAGGAAATTGGCTACGGCCAAGAATACCAGTATGCCCATGACCACCCATTATCCACCACTGATATGGAAACTTTTCCAGAAAGATTAAAAGGCCGTAAATATTACCAGCCGGGCAACCTTGGGCTGGAGAAAGAAATCAAAAAACGGATAGAATGGTGGGAAGCTTTGAAAGAGAAAATCCGGCGAGAAAAGAACTCTCGGTAGTATTTTTAAACTGGCTTAAGGAACAATCTGCTACGACCAGAAATGTAATAAAGATTAGTGAAAGTTGATCAGTATCCTTCTTTTTCTTCGTCCTTGCTTTAGATCTGTTGTTTTTCAGATTGGCCTTTTTTCTTTTCTTCTCTCTCTTTAAACAGGTAGTAAATTTCCCAGCTCAGCTCATCAGCCAGGCATCCCAAACAGGAACGGGGGGTGGTGGCAATTTCGCCGTCCTCAATTTTTTGCTTTAAGATTT
>JACIYK010000105.1 GCA_014359965.1 Candidatus Aminicenantota bacterium | reverse complement strand
AACCTTTTCAAAGGTTATACCATTCTCCTTAAGGTAGCGGTCATAACGTGAATAAATGTTTTCGTCGGAAAAAGTAGCTACCAGGTTGAAAGTTGCTTCTTCCCCGGCTTTTATTTTTGTTGCCTTCCAGACCATCAGACCATGCTGATGGAGTATCCACCAACCGCCGGTAAAATAATTACTCTTAGTATCTCTTTTTATTTTCCAGGGCAGCATGCCAGACACCGCCAGTCCATCACCTTTCACCGTGAAAGTATAATTATCGGTGAAGCCTATTGGCTCCACATCACGAGAGCAAAGAAGCTCTGAGGGACCAAAGGCGGTATCAATCAGGCGGTTAGCAGGCAGGGTCAGCAGGTTAATGTAAGTTATCTCCTCACCTTTTTTGTTCTTTACCTTATGATCAAAAAATAATTCTTTATTTTTAAGGCTTATTTCCAGTCTGTGCTCCAGTCCCTGACCTTTATCGGAAAACAAAACCAGCACCTGTCCCCGCTCTTTATCTTTTTTTATTTCATGTTTTTCAAAATAGACATACCACTGATAAGAAGGATATTTTTCTGATTCCTTGATGTTCCAGAGTGATAAAAAGGGGTTGTCTGGATAGCTTTCTGGCTGACCGACTAGGCCAATGACATCATTGGAGCTCAGGGTTGGATATTTTTCTCTGGCCTTGTCCCAACCAAGATAACGGTAACAAACTTCATCCTGGTAGCGTAATTCCTGAAGATAATAACCATTCCAACGCGGGTCAAGCTCGCGGATTTCAGGCGGGTTATCAAAAGGGTTCAAGGCATGGTGTCCTTTCCAGACATCCACATAATCAAGCCTCAGATAAATCTGACCGTTGGACAGCTCAATCACATCTCCTGGCGAATCCTGTCCGTTCTGGTCATTATCATGCCAGACAAGAGTGACTTTTTCTGCCTGCCGGAGCGGATTTAGTATCAGGTAAAGAAGTAAAGACAGAATGATTAGCCCCAGAATAAAAGCGTAAGCAAACCATAACCCCCGGGTTTCTTTTCTATCCATCCCGTCCTCCAGACATAAACTTATCTTAATTAATTTTAATCCTGAACAGCTATCCAGTCTAAATTATAGCCCCGGTATCCATATTACACATTAGCTCATCAACCGCACCACGCCTTTTCTTCTCTTAAAGCCTGGTTCACCCACAGTCTAAAAAATCCCACCTATTCAGTCAAGAAAAACATAGGACCAGGGGCAATGGGGAAATTTTTAGCAATTTCTTCTTTTGAAACTAATTTTTTCCTGAATGAGCTTTTATACTGGTGTACAAATAAGTTTGCAACATGACCCAGAAGGATACAGCTAGTGTATAAAAAAGTTCGCAATGTGCTCTAGGAGGATGAGCCATCGTAATTTCTCCTTTTAAATAAATCAACCTTAAGAAAGGAGGTTTTTACTTACGATGGCTCAAAAGGATTATAAGACAATTTTCCAAGGAACGCTAACTGGATTTTTGGCAGAGGAGGATCCAATAAAGGCCATGCTGGAGTGGTTATTGAGGGAACTAATGGGGATAGAGGTAGAAGGTAAGGTAGGGGCTCCGATGGGCGAGGAGGGTAAAGAGACGAAGACCAACTTTTATGGGTACCAATTGAGCTCTAAAGGGATGATTATCTCAGGTGCTTATAAGGTAATTAAGGCCGCGGTGAGAAAGAAGTGGTTGGGAGCAAGCTGGCACGGGCAGCTAATTAAGAGCTAAAATGGAGTGTTTGTGCTGGCCAAACTGCGAAATGAACTTGAGCTGGTTAGATAATCCAGAAATTCCTTGGAATTATGGCCATAAATAAAGAATAAATTGGCTAGTTTATTACGGGTTTTTCTGGCTTCGGGTGGTGCTTCTAAGCAATGGTAAGCCTCGAAAATAGCCAGCTTCGAATTCGGCAATTCACGATGGATTCTCTCCAGCTCAGTGATGGGTGCTACTTGATCTAAAAGACCACCTACAAGTAAAATTTCTGTGTTGATATTTTTAAGATTTTGAATGTCAAAAAGATGAGCGTTTCTGGCTGGGCTATTGCCATAAATTTCAATAAGAGGTTCGGCCATTCTTAAAAAAGGATAGTTAATATCAGGCAGATCCGCCTGAGAAGTTCTTAAATTTGTTTCATACATAAAAACGACCGTCCAGGGTTTGTATTTTTGGACCGAACGTACAAAGAAATTCACATGTCCCAATTCACGCGTGTACTTATGATACCTGCTGAGATTATTATTATCTAGCTCAATTATTAACTGTTTTACTTCTTCTTGATCAAAGTACAACAACCGTTGGATTAGAAAAAGGAGCTGGGTTTTTTCAATTCTCGGGTTCTGAAGCACTCGATCATATTGCTCCCTCAAGTTATTTTTCTCTAGAAAATTATTAAAAAACATAACTCCCGCTTCACTGCTGCCTTGAGCGTCTTTAAAAAAGCTCATTAAAAAAGCTCGTCTGACTTTTTCTGGATATTTGGAAATATACTTTAAACCTATCATAGCTGTCCCTGACCCGCCTAAAATATTTATCTGCTTTTCACCAAGTAAATCTTTTCTTATGGATTCTATATCTTCAACAACGTTATCTGAATTTAAAAATTCATAGGCTAATGCCCAATCAATGTTTTTACTTCCCAGCTCCTTTATTTTTGAGCAGAACATCCCTCGATATTCGTAAGTAACTGTGTTGTAATCAAGGTCAAACATTTTTTTGTATTTATCTGCCCACCCAACCTGAGATAAAGACCTCTGTCCGTCCGTCGGAATTAGAATGGTGGGCTTGTTCACATCAAAATCACTGCATAATTCATAATAAAGTTTAAATGTGCCTCGGGCTGGATCCTTATAAGATAAGGGAACCTCAATATAACGGTGATAAAAATCTTGCTCCGGAACACCTGGGTTAATTTCATGGTAATCATAGGCCTGTTTAGAGTGTGGGAAACGAGGGAAAATCTTTCCCACATTGACAATATATTTAACTTTCTTATTATTTATCAAACGATCCCTGACAGTAATTTTTTCAAGCTTCAAATTAATATTGACTGCTTCAACATCCTGTTTGATATAATCACTTAGCAAAACTTTGTATGTTTGTTCTATAATGAAGATAATAAAAAAGTCATCTACATAATAAACGGCATCATCTTTTGATGAACGTAGCTCTAAACAAACATCATTTCTCTCGGCTGAGATTTCTCTGGGGAGAACCCTAACCACCCGCCCTTCAAAATTTAAACTATGGCTAAGGCCAAAATTATTCATAGAAAAAACGGTGGCCACCACAACCAAGGCTAGATTAAATAAAACCAAACTCAATCTCTTCATTTTCTACCCCTTATTGAGAGTGATTATCAGAAAGATTTCCTTCGGGCAAAAAGTCAAAATCCCTTTCCTGCTCAGTAAAAGGATTTAGTGAATGTTAAATTGTAGCATGAATACAGATTTTTTATCAATCATAATAAGGCGCAGTGTAAAAAACAGTGATGTTTTATTATGGTTATAGTGTTTATAATTTTTTTAAATTTAAGCCATTGGCGTAGCTTTAAATTAAGTCTGATGTTAAAACTCATTTATTCCCGTTCAATTTGAAAAGAACCAGGAAAAAGTTTTAAGATATCTTATTATGGCCCTTATTCCCTTATATAAGGGTAGATTAATACGCCCGTTTCTTCTAACCAAACTTAAATTATCAGAATACTGCCGCTCCTCTTCCAAATACTGTTCTTAAGCCGGATACCTAGCCTTAACCCGTAAGAAAATTAAATTTGACTTGGCTTAGAACAACTTCAACTATTTTTATTTTTTCCTGTTCGACTCTTATTTATTCAGCCGGCGCTTCAGAGCTCTGGTCAGAGCCGGAACAACCGTGAACAGGTCGCCAACAATTCCATAATCAGCAATCTGGAAAATAGGCGCTTCCGGGTCCTTGTTGATGGCCACAATAATTTTGCTGGTACGCATACCAGCCTGATGCTGGATGGCTCCGCTTATGCCGCAGGCAATGTAAAGGTCCGGTCGCACCGTTCTTCCCGTTTGCCCTACCTGGTGAGCATAAGAAATCCAGCCGGCATCAACCGCTGCTCGGGAGGCACCAACTGCACCGCCAAGCACATCCGCCAGCTCATGCAGGATGGTAAAACCTTCTGGTCCCTTCACTCCCCGGCCGCCGGAAACGATGATTTTGGCATCAGCCAGGTTGACTTCATTTTTCTCCACAATTAGGTCTAAAACCTTGGTGGCGATTTGTTCTTCCAGCAGGACTGCTTTTTCGCGGATTATCTGCCCCTGCCTTGATTCATCCGGTACCGGCATCTCAAACACATGATGCCTGACCGTGGCCATCTGCGGTCGTTGGTTGGGACACTTAATGGTGGCCATGATGTTGCCGCCAAAAGCCGGGCGTATCTGGAGCAGCAGGTTTGAACCTTCCTCAATTTCTAGCCCGGTACAATCAGCTGTCAAGCCTGTGTAAAGATAAGTAGCTACAGCTCCAGCTAAGTCGCGGCCCCGAGTGCTAGCACCTAACAGGAAAATTTCCGGCTTGTATTTTTTTACCAGCTCTACCAGAATGCGGGCATATGGGTCAGTGCGGTAAACTTTAAGCGTCGGGTCATCCACCAGAAAAACCCGGTCCGCCCCGTAAGCAATAGCCTGTTTGGCCAGTGGTTCTGCTTCATAACCAAGGACACAGGCAGTAAGAATTGTCCCCCTTTTATCAGCCAGCTTCCGCCCCTCGCCCATCATTTCCCAGGAAATAGAAGAGGCCTGGCCGTTAAGCTGCTCCACCCAGACCCAGACTCCATTGTATTCATCCGTAGAGACTGTTTCTTTCTTTTCCACTTCCGGCAAACTTAAAGCACCTGCAGGACACTCAGGCACACAGGCACCGCAGCCAGTGCAAGCTTCATTAACCACCACGATGTTTTCGCTATCCAGGCTCAAAGCCCCAAAAGGACAGACTTGAAGGCAAAGCCCACAACCAGTGCAAGCTTCTCTTTTTATTTGAAGTAAAGCCATCTTTCTCTCTCCTCAGACGATAATCTTTTCAGCAATAAGCTTTTCGGCCAGAAGGTCAGCCTGAACCTCTACTGACTCTCCTTGAATGATTTCACATTTTCCCGCCCGCGGTGGCGGGGTGGCTATTTTTACCACTCGAGTCGGTGAGCCTTCCAGACCTATAAATCTGGGGTCTACATCTAAATCCTTCGCCGTCCAGGTCGGAATCTGAGCTTTCTGGGCTTTCCTTATGCCTAGGATAGTCGGATATCGCGGTTGGTTAATATCCTTAACCACAGTAATCAAACAGGGAAGGGTTGAACGCACCACTTCGCGACCTTCTTCTACCAGCCTCTCCACTTCTATTTGTTTTTTCTCAAAATCAATGCTGGAGATTTTGCAGACGTAGGTCAGTTGGTTTATCTGAAGCTGAGTAGCAATTCCCGGTCCGGTCTGACCGGTATCACCGTCAATAGCTTGGCGGCCGCAAAAAATAACATCAAACTCACCTATCTTTCTTATGGCTCTGGACAGGGTATAAGCTGTCGCCCAGGTATCAGCGCCGGCAAAGGCCGGGTCACTTAAAAGAATAGCTTCGTCTGCGCCCATGGCCACCGCTTCTTTTAAAGCGTTAATGGCTTGGGGCGGACCCATGGTGATGACGGTGACTTTGCCGCCGAATTTTTCTCTCAGCCTTAGAGCCTCTTCAATAGCGTAAGTATCAAAAGGATTGATAATGCTGGGCACCCCATCCCGGATAAGAGTTCCCCTTTCTGGGTCAATTTTGACTTCAGTCGTATCCGGAACCTGCTTGATGCAAACTATAGCATGCACTTTTTCCCTCCAAAAAAATCGTCTATAAATTTCGTCTTGCCAATGTAATCATCTTATTTATCGCTTACGCTTTTAATTTATAACTTTTGAAACTCACACTCAGAATTAAAATTATCTCAGACCAACTATTAGGGCCATTCACATGCCAGGGCCATAAAAGGCCCCTCTTTAACAAATTTCCGAAAAATATAATTCAGAACAGAAAATAAGTCAAGAAGACCTGGCAGTTGATACTCTGCGCTCAGCCTAATTCGTTACCACCCGCACAGAATCTGGCTGGGCTGGAAAATGCTTCCTGTTTTAATTCATCACTAACTAATAAAGAGGGAAACTTTTATTTTTACAGGGATTTCTTTTCTGAATTCTTATTCACCAGGCAAAAATATATCTTAAAAAAATTTCTTACAGAGCAAAGGAGCCATTTCAAATCCACTTTAGTCATCCAGCTTTTTAAAAGTGTCTGTTCTACCAAGAAGTATTCTGCCTGCTTTTACTTTTCTCTTGTTTTTCTTATTTTATCTGTCAGAATCTTGCTATTCCTGAGAGTCTTAACTACAATTTACTTTCATTTTGCGTCCAAGTTGAGTTCAGGGAAAAGCACCAGGATTAATCGCCCTGCTATAACTGGCAGGTCAGACGGTGTGATTTTTTCGACAGGAAATTTACTTGAGAAATAAAAAATAATTAAAAAAATTAAAGATTTTAGAAGTTAGAAAAATGAGCGAAAAAAAATATAATTTTGATGCTGGCATTGAGCGCCGCAACACCTGTTCTCTCAAGTGGGATTTTTGTGAACAGGTCCTGGGAGTGCCCGATGTAATCCCCATGTGGGTGGCCGATATGGACTTCCCAGCCCCACCTGAAGTAGTAGAAGCTGTCAAAAAAAGAGCCGAGCACGGAGCCTATGGCTATCCCTTTATTCCCAGATCATTCTGGACCTCCATCATCAAATGGATGAAGACGCGGCATAACTGGGAGATAAAACGTGAGTGGCTCTCGCGGGCCCCTGGAGTGGTTCCGGCGCTTAATATCTGCATTCAAACCTATACTGCTCCCGGGGATAAAATTATCGTCCAGAGCCCGGTTTATTATCCCTTCTTTTCCGCTGTGGAAAACAACGGCCGCCGGGTGGTTAAAAATCCCCTTGTCTACAAAAACAACCGCTGGCAGATGCACCTGGAAGACCTGAAACAAAAAATAGACCACCGCACCAGGATGTTGATTCTCTGTAGTCCACACAACCCGGTAGGCCGGGTCTGGGAACGGGCAGAACTGGAGGCCCTGGCTGAAATCTGCCTGAAACATGACCTCCTCATTGTCTCGGATGAAATCCACGCCGAGCACGTTTATAAAGGTCACAAGCATATTCCCATAGCCTCTCTTTCGCCTGATGTGGCGGCCCGAACTATTACTCTTCAGGCACCAAGCAAAGCTTTTAACATTGCAGGTCTGACCACTTCAGTGGTCATCATCCCCAACCCCAAGCTGCTCAACCTTTACAAGACCCAGTTAGAAAACCTGGGCCTGACCGTAAACAACATTTTTGGCCTAGTAGCCCTGGAAGCAGCCTATACTTATGGCGCTGCCTGGCTGGACCAGCTGGTAGAATACCTGGAAGGCAACATGGATTATGCTCAGCGCTACTTTGAAGAGCGCATTCCTCAAATAAAATTTCTTAAACCTGAAGGAACCTACCTGGCCCTGCTGGACTGCCGGGCTATGGGGCTTCCCCAGAAAGAGCTGAACGAATTTTTTCTGAAAAAAGCCCGGGTTTATTTTGACGAAGGACCAATTTTTGGCGAAGAACTGGTGGGGTTTGAGCGCATGAACTTAGCCTGCCCGCGGAAAACTCTAACTGAAGCTCTGGTCCGCATTGAACGCGCCGTAAACGAATTTCCCTACCGATAAACACAATTTCATCATCCTTGGATAATAAGATATAATTTTCTTATGAAGCTGCCTTTCATTGCAGAAAACGACCTTCTCAACCGCTCACGTTTTTACGTTGTTCTGGTGAACCCGGAGAACAAGGAAAATATCGGCCTGGTGGCTAGGGCCATGAAAAATACGGGTTTCAGCCAGCTGAGGGTGGTGGGAAAGAATGAATTAACTGCTGAGGCTCTGAGAACGGCTGTTCATTCTACCGACATTTTGAAAAAAGCTGCGTTTTATAGCTCCCTTGCCGAAGCTGTGTCTGACCTCAACCTGGCCTTTGGCTCCACTGTCCGCCTGCGTAAGGCTTTTAAGGTGATTACTATTGACGAAGTTGTTTCCAGGATAAAGAGCTATTCACCAGAGACAAAAATAGGTCTGGTTTTCGGGAATGAAAGGACCGGCTTAAGCGACGCTGAGTTACGGCAGGTTAATTTTGTGTTCCATATTCCCCAGGCCGGCCGTCAGCCTTCTTACAACTTAGCCGCCGCGGTGTTGATTACCCTTTACACACTTTTTCGGGAATCAGCCAGCAGCTTAATTTCTCAGCTGCCCCCGCCCATTCCCCGCAAAGAACAAACAGACTGTATTGAGCTTATCTTGAAAAAGCTGGAAGAACGCGGTTTCCTGCACGAGACCAACCGGGAGCATGTGACCAATTTGCTTTATGACCTTTTTGGCCGCCTGGCCCTTTCCGAGCGAGACCGCCGCTTCCTGACGGCTGTCTTCAATAAGGGGTTGGATCCCAGCCTTAATCAGAAATAACAAAAATTCAAAGCTGAAGAACAAATACTTCAACAAAATATACAAGCATTCACCAGGAATAAGTTTTATCAAAGCAATTAGGCCAAAAATTGTCTAATAAATTGTTAAGAAATTTACCTCTTCTTCTCGCCTCCATCAAGCCTGGTGCCGTCAGGTATCAGGCTTTTTTAAAAATATCAGAAAACCATCAGCAGAAGACTGACCGTCCAATTTATCATCCGGGTAAAAT
>JACIYK010000104.1 GCA_014359965.1 Candidatus Aminicenantota bacterium | reverse complement strand
TCGAAATTGGAAGCCATTTTTAATTCTTTAATGCTATTATTATCAATTTTTGTTTTCCAAATTTCGGGCCTATTCTAATTAAGCTGCAAAATAATCGCTTAAAGAAAAACGCTGCTTGATATTTTAACTTAGCTTTTTATCTCAACCCAACCAAATTAAAGTTAAACCTTTTAACCTCAAATGAAAATTGAAGTGGTCAACATCCTGCGTTAAAAAAAGGCCTTCCTCCCCTTTCAGGGGAGGAAGGCTCAACATCAGCTCAGCTTGCTCGTTTTTTTATTAGAATTCGAAACGTACTCCAATTCTGGCCACTCTGGGGTTGAGAACTTCATTCAGAGCGTTATAAGTGGGGTTCGGAGTGAAGGTGGTCTGAGTCCAGTCTATGTTGCCTTCTGCATCGCCGTAGACTCTTACAGTGCCCCAGTTCTTCATGTATCGGCGGTTTTCGATCATCTTGTTGAGCACGTTGAACACGTCAAGCATGATGTAGATGCGTCCGTTGTTACCGACGCGTAGTAACTTTTCAACCCTCAGGTTAAAATTATAGAAAATCGGCAGTCGGTCGGTTCCAAAATAGTCCATGTAGATGGTGTTGCTTCTGCTGTCGGAAGCAGGAATGCGGTAATCTACCAGAGTAAAGTATTCGGTCAGCACCCATCCTTCTCTGGCATTAAACGTTCCGGAAATGTTGATATCAAAAGGCAGTTGATAAAGACCGGAGAGCTTGAACATCCAGCGGGTATAGGTATACTGATTTATCTTACCAGAAGCGCCACCAATGTAAGCAGCCTGAGGTTTACCGTCGAAAGCCCAAATGGTGGTCGGGTCAAGGTAGCTGCCTTCACCATAATGCTGCGCCTGCCACTGCCAAGAGAAGCTGCCGTTCAGCATCCACTTGTTGGCCAATCTCTTGTTCCAGATAAGGTCGATGCCGAAATATTCCATGTAGTAATTGGGACGAGGTTGACGTTCGGAATAGGGACTATAAACCCTGTAAGCAGCAGTCGCCGTATACCAGTGGTGCTCGGGAGCTTTTTTGGTGTCGGGAATGAAAATCTCACCAGTGTCGCTATTATAGTAGCTTGGAGCGGGTGTGCCTCTGTCAGCAAAATAGGTTTCGGAAGAATCCGGATATGTTCTGGTGCCGTCTTCATTCAGCCAGTACTTTAGAGTCCAGTTATACTTGTCGTATTTTCTGTAAGTTCCGACTAATTGAACAGCAAAGTTCGTCATGATTTCTCTTTCCAGGGTTACCATGGCTTCCGAAGTCCTGCTAGAGCCAACACCCTTCCTGGTTGAAGTATAGGGCTCTCCAAAATTCTGTGGATTGTTCGGATCATAACCGCCCCAGTAATAACCGGCGGCATCGCTGAAGTTATCGCCGTCTCCATCAAGGTTGTTATCGCCAATGAAGTTTCCGGAATCATCAAAGACTCGATAGGGAGAATAGTAGCTTGTCCCCGCAGGTGGATTGGTCATCCACAGCCAGTAGAGCTCTTTGTAGTTCATGACACCATCTCTATTCTGATCCCACCACCAGAAATCCATCCAACCACCGGTGCCAGAAGGAGAAGCCCAGTCAGCCCAGCCAGTACCCATAAAGTCTCCGTACTGAGCCAGGTTGATTTTCAGCAGGGTTTTGCCGTCTCCAGTAATATCCCAGGTAAAGCCGATTCTGGGAGAAAAAACACTCCAGTAGAACTTCTTATCGGAAATAGAATTTGTGGCTGGGTCATAATAGTAATGATACCTCTTGGGAATTTCCAAGCCAGGCAGCAATTGATCGAGCTTATTCCTAGTCTCATCATCAGCTATTTTCTGCCAGGCTGCTCCCCCGTCCATAGCTTCCAGGGTGAACGGTGCCAGGTAAGGAATCTGGTAGTCATATCTCAAACCCAGTATAAGGGTGAAGCGGTCAAAGGTGATGGTGTCGCTGAAATAAAGCCCCAGCGCCTTGACTCTCTGATCACGGTAATAACCGCGCCAGAAACTGAAGTACTTGATGGTGTTCTTGTAAGCTGGATCGATAAGAGGCATATAATCCGGGATACTATCATTGTCAATATCCCAGGCTGTATCAGTCTCCCGGTAATTGTAGCTCACAGTCATGTTGCCGTTGTAAACCGACTCCACATACTGCTTCCTCTGGGCATAATCCACGCCGAATTTGAATTCGTGGCTGGCTCCCAAAAGCTCGTCGTTAAAGTACTGGGCCATAAAGTTGTACTGGTAGACAGGCCGTTCAACGTAATATCTCCATTCCGACCCATACCATCTCTGTTCAGTAACATTCCACATTGGAACATCGTTCCAATCCCGGTCCATCATCGGGATGAGGCTGAAGCCGGCATCAGAAAAGGCAAACTTGAAGGACAGGAACAGGTTGTTACCGATCATCTGTTCATCCTGAATCTTCAGGATTGGACTGCCAAAATAGTAACGGCCCTGCTGAGCATAACCATCAGGCAGCGCGGCGCTGGCCGAACGACCCCATTTCTTTTTGCCGCCGGAGTGGTAGAAGATTTCCAGACGGTTGCTCTGGAACGGCTGGACGTTGATCTTACCGACATAGTTTTCGAGAAGGGTATCGTCTGGAGTTCCATAAACAGTGGTCGTCTTGATATCCTGAATGCCGTAGGAGAACCAGGCCCAGGCCTTATCCTTAACTATTGGGAAGCCGAGGTTGAAACCGTAGTCCTTGTTGTTTCTGATGTAGTTAACGCCCTGGAACAGATTGCTACGATTTTCGGGGTTTTCTATGGCTTTGATTTCAGCCACCTTTTCGGTGTTCTTGGCCTGGAATTTTCCATCGGTCAGGTAAAAGCGACCACCGAAGGTAATCCGGTTGCTTCCTCTCCTGGTAACCATGTTCAGGGCGATACCACCAGTCTGGACTGTAACGTCGTTGCCGCCGACGGAAATCTGCATTTCCTCAAAGGCGTCAAAGTCATAATAAGAGGGAGAAGCACCGATGGCCGCAGGGTCAGTGATGACTATGCCGTCCATGGCCCAGACATTGTTGTTGTAAGTATTGGCACCACGGGCGACGTAGTTGGACTGCTGACCTGACTCGGCACCGCCAACGTTTTCCCGGTCAACGATGACTGAAGGAGCCATCTGCAGAATGACCCACGGGTCCCTGGCGGTCGGCAGCCCTTGAAGGATTTCCTGGGTCACGTTGGTCCCGACTGAAGTTTTCTTAGTGTCAACGACCGGAGTGACAGCAGTAACCGTGATCTCTTCTTCAATTCCGCCGGGTTCCATGGTGAAGGTTAAATTGGCATTAGCGCCAACTTCCACCACAATCCCGGTCTGTACAACGGTTTTAAAACCGGTTAATTCCAGCTTAATGGTGTATTCACGGGAAGGTGGCAGTGATAGAAATCTGAATGTTCCTTCTGCCGAAGTTACGGCTGTCATCGGCGCAAAGTAAGGTGAAGTTAAGGTGACCGTTACTCCAGGTAGTGGAGTGCCCTCTGTATCAACTACTTTGCCGTAAATATTTCCACTTCTTTGCTGGGCACCCAGGGAGACAACAAGGAGCAACGTGAATAAAAGCGCTAAATACTTCCTCATACCTCCTCCTTAAAAAAACCTTAATTTTAAAAGCCCTTTGCCCTAGGTGTGATACACACCCTCCTTTACCCTTTTATTGAAATTCTACTGAGTCGCCCTTCTTTTCACCTCCTTTCCATAAATTTTTATTACTGCCCTTTCTTTTATGCAAGCAAATCGTGTGCCAAGTTTTGTTCATGTTTAACTATATTATTAATCAACAAATTATATGATGGGCAAATCATTAATTTTTCAAATAAATGAATTATCTTTTTGAATTGATTCAATTTTTTGGATAGAAAAATATGAAATTATATATATTAACTGCTCACTAAATTGGGAGATCGCATACATCTATTTTTTTAGGAAAACTTCAAGCACCGGGATTTCCACCGGGGGCTTCTGAATGGGAAGTGATAACCACAGGTCTTTGGCCTCAGCCCCGCTTCCGGCCCGGAAACGAATTTCAGAAGCATCATGCAGGAACTGGATATATTCCACCCTGTCCGCCATGTTCTTGAGCCACAGGCCGCCGAGCGGATAAGCCAGCAGGTGAACGTAAAGCCGTTTGGTTTCCGGGTTCCAGGTGAGAAGGGTATTGGGCGGAACGGCGAATTCATCCGGCGCCTGAGTGCAGCCGTAGATTGACCGGCTATTGAAGGCCATCCACTCGCCGATGGCTTTAAGCCGCTCCTGTGCCCTCTGGTCAAAAGTTCCGCGCTCCGTCGGCCCCACATTCAGCAACAAATTTCCTCCCTTGCTCACTGAATCAATCAGTAGAGTGATGAGCTGAGCCGGACTTTTCCAAGTGTATTCATCGCGGTAGTAACCCCAGGAGCCGGAAAAAGTCTGACAGGTTTCCCAGGGAATTCGTTTGCCCTTGTATTCAGGCCATTTTGTCACAATTACTTGCTCGGGCGTGGTGAAATCCCAGCCGCCCTCCACATCCTTGAGATCAAGCCGGTCATCAACGATGATGTGGGGCTGAAGCGACCTGGCCAGTTTAAGCAAACCAATGGAATCCCAGTCATCACGCCCTTTGCCATGTTTGCCCGGAAAAGAGAAATCAAACCACATAATGCTGATTTCTCCGTAGTTGGTCAGCAGCTCGCGGACCTGGTTTTTCATGTACTCGCGGTAGCGAGCCATATCCCGCCCGGCGTTGAGCTTGGCGTAATCGGCTTCATTAGCTGGGCGCAGGGGATGGAAGCGGTCAATGGTGTAATCCGGATGATGCCAGTCCAGCAGCGAATAATAAAAACCAACCTTCAGTCCTTCAGCACGGAAAGCTTCCACAAATTCTTTCAGGATGTCACGGCCAAACGGCGTGTTGGTGGCTTTGTAATCAGTGTATTTCGAATCCCAGAGACAAAAACCTTCATGGTGCTTGGCTGTGATAACGGCATATTTCATGCCGGCTGCTTTAGCCATCCTGGCCCATTCGCGCGCGTTAAAGAGGTCCGGGTTGAAATGCTCAAAATACTTCTGGTACTGCTCATTGGTCAAGCGCTCGTTGTGTTTAACCCATTCGTGCCTGGCAGGAAGCGCATAAAGCCCCCAGTGGATGAACATGCCGAAACGAGCCTCAGTCCACCATTTGAGGCGCTGAGCTTTCTGAGCTTCAGTTTCCTTCGGCAGCTGTAATGTGATTGAGGCTGCCGTCAATAATTCAGCGATAAAAAATAAACAAATTGCCGCTAAAACAACCTTTGGCAATCTTTTGTCCATTAATTCCTCCTTTCCTTCTGATTTACCATTGTTTATATCTTTATTTTTATCTTAATTATTTTTAACCCTCCTTGCCAACAAAAAAATATAGGGCAGAAAAATAATAGATACAGCTCCAATAGCCAGCCGCTGTGTTGCTTCCGTATAATCCTTTTAGGCCGGATACCACGTCTTAGCCTGAAAGAACGTTTGCCTTGACACCATTCGTGCCTTGAATTAGCATTTACTTGTTAGATTGACATTTATTTGTATATGATTAAAAAGATATTCATCTGGGTGCGAACACTATGAAACAAAAAGAAATAAGTAAAAATTTTTTACTGCTTTTTTCGCTTATTTTCTTCTTCGTTTTTTTACTTTCTCTTTCCATTTCTTTCGCGGATAACGAGGAAAAAATAATTAAGAGCCTCAACCCGAAATACCAGGAATGGTTTAAACTCGTTTATTACATAATTTTGCCGCAGGAAAAAGAGGTTTTCCTTAAGCTAAACAACGACCGGGAGCGGGACCTCTTTATTGAAACATTTTGGAATATGCGAGACCCTACCCCTGGCACTCCTGAAAATGAGTACAAAGAGGAAATCATTAAAAGGTTTAACTACGTAAATAAGACTTTTAAACGAGGTTCAACAAGAGAAGGCTGGCAGACTGATATGGGACGGATCTACATGATCCTGGGCCCCCCGGAAAGCATAGAAAGGTTTGAAGGCGTTCTGGGTATAGTACCCTGTCAGGCATGGACTTACCGCGGTGACCCAAACAAAGGCCAGCCAGCTGTTTTTACTTTCCTGTTTTTTCAACGCCATGGGGGCATTGAATACAAGCTCTATGACCCGGCAGTAGATGGTCCTGCCAGTTTATTACAGGATAAAAGAGGTCTAGACGGCCTGACATATGAAGAACTTTACGAGAAGATTCGGGAAATTGCTCCTACTCTGGCTAATACTGCCATTTCTCTGATTCCCGGTGAATATCACTATGACTTTTCTCCATCACCTCGATATAACATCCTGCTGGCAGAAATTCTCAATTCGCCCAAGAAAGATATTAACCCTTCTTACGCCAGGCACTTTCTTAATTATAAAGGTCTGGTATCCACAGAATATCTGACTAATTTTGTTGACTCTGAAGGCCTGGTAGAAGTCATCCCTGACCCGGTCACTGGCTTGAATTTTATCCATTTTTCTGTAGCCCCTAAAAAACTTTCTGTAGATTACTACGAACCACGAGACCAGTATTACATACCCTGGCTAATGGACGTCAGCCTCAGAGACAAAGACCAGATTATTTTTCAATATAACCGGAATATGTCTATCTATTTCCAGGAAGAGGAGCTGGAAAGAATCCGCGGAAATGGACTGTCGATTGAGGATGCTTTTCCAGCTGCCGATGGTCAGTATCAGCTAACAGTACTTCTCAGAAACCCGGTTTCCAAAGAATTTACTGTTCTGGAAAAACAGGTCACAATCAACGGCACCACTAACCGACCCTTTCTGACTGATCCACTAATAGCTTACCGCACAGAACAGTTTCCCCAGAATCAACACCTGCCCTTCAAAATCATTAACACAAAATTTCTTGTAGATCCCAAAAACACCCTGGCTGCCACCGAACCTCTGATAATAAGTTTCAATGTGGTAAACATAAGCGAAACCTTACGCCAGGGTGGAAAAGTTAAGATTCAGATCAAAGGTCTATCTGAGGGTAACCCATCTACCAAAGAGCTGGATATAGATCTTAGCGAAAAAGATTTCGCCAGAATAAATAATTATTATAAAGAAATTTCTCTCAGAGATATGACACCAGACTACTATGAGGTTCGACTTATCCTTCTGGACCAGAATGGTCAAACACTTGACCAGAAAAATGGTACTTTCATCATTTCTGCCGAGAAAATTTTAGGTCATCCCATCACCCAAGCTAAGAGTTTTTCCTTGAACAATATCTTTGCTTATTATTATGTATTAGCCAGCCAGTACGACAAGCTCAACCAGAATGAAAAAGCCGGCTTTTACTACGACCAAGCTTTCAAGCATAACCCAAATTACCAAGAAGGCTTATTGGATTATTGCCAGTTTTTGATTAAAACCAGCCAGTTTGATAAAACTCTGGAATTAGCCGAGCGTCTTAAAGCTGATGACAGCAAAGCTTTTGATTATCATCTTTTCCGGGGCCTGGCTTACATGGGTAAAGGAAATTACCAGATGGCTCTGGAAGAATTGCTCAAAACCATCAGCATTTATGATAGCGATACCCGAGCGCTTAATGCCCTGGGTCAGGTCTACCTTAAAACCGGACAGAAGGAAAAAGCCCGACAGGTGCTTGAAACTTCGCTCCGCCTGAACCCTGAACAGCCTGAAATCCGTAAGCTGTACTCAAGCCTGGGAAAAAAATAAAGAACAAAGAAAACCAGACTTTGTGCTTATTTGATCTCAAAGAGGCGGCGTATTCGTCCGCCCTTTTCCCCACGCCCTGAAATGGTTACATCTACAATTCCTTTTCCTCCCGGCAGCTCCAGGTCAAAATAAAAAGAAATTTCTTTTAGCTCCAGTAGTTCCCGTAAACTGACCTTATAAATTCTGTTTTCCACATACTTGCCAATTTTCTGACCGTTCAGTGTATAAACATAAAACACAAACTGCAGGTCAACAAAATTATTTCCTTCTTCATCCTCGCTAAAATTCAGAGACTTGACCGGCAAACTTATCTTTATCTTCTTTTCCTTGTCCAGGTATTTAAGTTCAAATTTGACAACCCGGTCCTTAAAGACACTATCAGGACCAAAACGTCCACCGAGCTTGAGAATATCCATAGCTTCAAATATATCACCTGAAATTTGTCTGATTTTATACTGGCCTGTTCCTCGTTCATCAACAAACTCAATACCCAGACCGTAATCATAATAAATCCAGGTAATTATCGAACCTCTAACGGATGGATCATAATGTGTAAAAACTTCATCAATCTTATCTGGTGGGCCCAAAAAGATATAGATCCGCCCGCGATCAGTATCCCGGCCCTTTCCACCTTCTTTGAATCTCTGATCAGCAAAAAATACACGGGCCAGGAATTCCTGCTGGAATTCGTTCTCAGGTGTTTCCGGAAATGGGTCCCGCTTTTCCCAGAATTCTCGGATAAATTCCTTTCTGGATTCCGCGTCTGGAAGCAAACGGAATATTTTATCTTCTTCCTTACTTATAATCAGCTTGGCCAGCTCATAAAACTGCCTGCTTTCCGGGTCAAGCTGAGGCATGGGTATCCTGGAACAATCCGCTAGCAAAAAACTGCCAATTAATAAAAATACCCTCCCTAGCCACGATACTCTTTCAATTTTTATTACTTTCACCCTATCCCCCTGGAAACTGGAAAATGATTTATCTCATAAATCACGATCTTCTTAAAAAACTGTCCGAAAAGCGCATTTTTCTTGCGTTCCTTTATCTGGTACCTGGCCTACCAGACCGCCCTTCCCTTAGCCTTTCCGTAGCTTAGT
>JACIYK010000103.1 GCA_014359965.1 Candidatus Aminicenantota bacterium | reverse complement strand
TGGGTTTGATTTCTAATGAAATTATCTCCAATTGTTTTAAGCATGCTTTTCCAGCTGGAAAGCAGGGCAAGGTTCGGGTGGCCCTGGAGCGCCTGGGGCCGGATGGCCTTAAACTGGAAATCAGCGATACCGGGGTAGGGTTTCCTGAGGGGGTTAATCTGGAGCAGAGCACCACTTTTGGTCTGCAGCTGGTAAGTCTTTTAAAGGACCAGATAGGAGCGGAGTTAAAAATTGACAGGTCAGGTGGCACCAAATTTACTATAATTGTCCCCGCCAAAAATTTCTCAGCCTGATTCCTGATAGTTTTATTTAAAGCCCCTCCTGAAAAAAGTTTCTAATTTATTCTGAGCGCAGAACTTTTTGGTTCAAAAAAAAGTTTCTACCTTAGGTTACAGGCAAAATGTATTGGTAATGTCCAATTTCTGGAGTAAAATAAAAATTCTTAAACTGGAGGTATCATGAGTACTCGTCAGATCAAAGTCACTTTTCCTGGCAATTTAAAGGTCATGGCAGAATACCAGGGATTTCAGATTATTACCGACCAACCGGCCTATGCTGGTGGAGATGGCTCAGCGCCTGCTCCTTTCGACCTTTTCCTGGTTTCTTTGGCTACCTGTGCAGGTTATTATGTGCTGGCCTTCTGCCGTCAGCGGGGCCTGTCTACAGAAGGTATTTACCTGACCATGGAAATGGAAAAAAGCCCCACCGCCAGGTTGATAGAAAAAATCAAG
Source organism: Candidatus Aminicenantota bacterium (assembly GCA_014359965.1). GTDB lineage: Bacteria > Acidobacteriota > Aminicenantia > Aminicenantales > Saccharicenantaceae > Saccharicenans. The sequence goes on along the minus strand of JACIYK010000103.1, from coordinate 8,052 downwards.
ATTAATATACATCTGCCGGCTGATTTCCCAGATAAGTACCTCGAAGCAGTAATCAGAGCAGCAGACCAGTGCGCAGTAAAACTTCATATCCTGAATGCGCCTAAGTTTGAGGTTGCAACCGTCAAGGAATGAATTGATATTTTAGTTAAAATGTTAAAATACACGCGCTGGGTTGGACTTCCGTCTTCTTACCGGCTGGTGATAATTTCCTTGTCAGCTTTTTCTTTACTCCAGGTAGGGTATTTTTTTATTAAAAGCGGTAAAGGACTCAGCTATCTTCCTTTAAACCTGCTTTTTATTTGTTTATTTTTTAGTCTACCAGAAATAAAGAAAAAGTTTTCAAAAAGTTCTGCCTCCCTATTTATTCTTAGGGTGCTTCCGCTGGCAGCCTACGCTTACTGCTACAAGCTGGCAGGCAACCTGATCCATCTTGTCTATGACGGCTGGCTTGATGACAGAATTGCTGCTGTTGATCGCTTTTTGTTTGGCTGCCAGCCGAATCAAGCTGTGACCCGTTTCTTCACCCCCTGGCTTTCTGAAATCATGCTTTTAGCCTATGTCATCTACCTGCCTCTGGTGGTTATTCTGAGTTATCTTATCTACAGTAAAAAATCTTCAATCTGGCTGGAAAAGTATCTGCTAGCCATGGGCCTGGCCTACCTGACCTGTTTTCTTATTTTCATCATCCTGCCTGTAGCCAGCCCCAGGTTTTATTTTTCCGGTCTTAAACCGGATTCGGGTTTTATTTTTCGGCGGTTGATGAACCTGGCTGAAAGTTCCATCCAGTATGCTGGAGGTTCTTTCCCTTCGGCTCACTGCGCGGCTGGCACGGTGATGATTTTTTTTGCTCGTCGGCTCGGCCGCAAGTATTTTACTCTTTACCTGCTGCTTGTGCTTTTGTTTTTTGTCAGCACAGTTTATGGGCAATACCACTACGTGGCTGATGTTATTTCCGGGATGGTTGTAGGTCTCATTTCTGTGATAATTGCCGATAAGCTTCAAGTTGAATCGGCAGGTTGGGCCGGTGATGAAAATAAAGAGCATCTAAGCGGTTAACCTTGTTTAATCACCAGGACAACTGGTCGTAATTTTTGCCCCTCAACCAGCGACAGGTCAGCTCCAGACCTTTTTTCAGGCTGAGTGGCTGGTAACCAAGCTCCTGTGCTGCCTTTTCATGGGAAAAGGCCCAGTTCTGCAGAAAAGTTTCTACCCAGTCTTCAGTGATTAAAGGATAAAGTCTTAAATGTTTGGCTTTCCAGGTTTCCAGCCTGGCCAGTTTTCTGGCTGTTCTGGCTGGTACATAAATTCTAAAGGCTTTTATTCCTGAGACTTCTTCCAGAAGGTCATAAAAACCTTTTAAACTGATGTTTTCTCCGGCAAGGATGTAATCCTCACCGCTTTTCCCTTTTTCCATCATCTGTCTCAGACCGCGGGCTACATCTTCTACGTAAACGTAATTGCCTATTTCTTGGCCACGGTTGAGAATCAGGGCCAGCCGCCATCTGAGAAAGGCCCGTATTATTCTGGTCACAGAATTAGCTTCGTTCAGTTTACCGGGTCCGTACACCCGAGTTGGCCTGGCTATGAGCACTTCCAGGCCACGTTTTAAGTAGTCTGGAATTATTTTCTCAGACAGAGCTTTACTCTCTTCATAAAGAGTAAAATAGGGTTTTTTATTGCGATTATTTGATTCTTTGAGCGGTTTTTCGCTGCTCGGGCCAAGTACCACACTGGAACTTACGTAGACAACTCTTTTAACCCCGATTTCCAGAGCCGCTTCCAGAACGTTTTTCAGGCCTTCGACGTTTATTTTTTTAAATAAATCAGGAGCAGAAGACCAGCTGCGGGCATAAGCTGCCAGGTGGTAAAGCTGAGAGCAACCTGAAAGAGCCTGGGATAAGGAATCTTTATCATGAAGGCTGGCGGCCACGGCTTCTACAGGAAAAGAAGCTGTTGGGCCCAGTTTATTGTTTTTTCTGATAATCAGCCTGACTTTATAGCCGTTCTGCAGCAACTGCTGGACCAGAACCTGCCCGATAAAGCCTGTTCCGCCAGTTACGGCTATAGTCATTTTCTTCCCACGTTTTTGTGTAGAGTTTGAATTATAAGAATTTATTATAGCCTGTTCAAATTAATTGTGGACTGAAAGTCAGTCTTTGCCCGATAATAATTGCTGATGAGTTGAAAAGGAGGTGTATTATGAACAGAAGCAAGATTTTGGCGTTTGGAGCCATTTTTCTTCTAATTGGCTTTACTATTATGCTGGCCCAGGAGAACTTTAGCGGAAATTCTCTGCTTGATGACCTGGCCAGGTTAAAAAATTATCAGAGGAAAAGAATTTCCAGCTATGACCGCAGCGGGAAAAATTCGGACGCGATCAAAATTCCGGCCGGTCAGACCGTGGAGCTGGCCCGTATTGATGGTGCTGGAATAATCAAGCATATCTGGATAACTGTAGCCTGCTCAGATCCCATGATTCGGAGAAACGCTGTTCTGAGAATGTTCTGGGATGGGGAGAAAGAACCGAGTGTGGAGTGTCCGCTGGGAGATTTCTTCGGCCAGGGTTGGGGTGAAAAGTATAATTTTGTCAGTTTGCCGCTGGCGGCTGCCCCACTCGGAGGGAATGCCCTCAACAGTTATTTCCCCATGCCTTTTAGCCGCGGAGCTCTAATTACCTTAGAAAATCAATCTGACAGGCAGATAGATGCTTTTTATTACTACATTGATTACGAGCAACATAGGTCCATTCCAGCGGACCTCGGTCGGTTTCATGCTTTCTGGAACAGACTGCTGACTGAACCAGGACCTGAAGGAGAAAATGAATGGGGAGTGCTTGGCCCCCAATCAGCCAATTTGGATGGAGCCAGAAATTATGTTATTGCCGACATAGAAGGGAAAGGCCAGTTTGTCGGAATAAATTATTATGTGGATAATCCTTCTCCTATGTGGTACGGGGAAGGCGATGATATGTTTTTTATCGATGGGGAAAAGTGGCCGCCTTCTCTTCATGGCACAGGCACAGAAGATTTTTTCAACAGCTCCTGGTCGCCTAAGGAAATCTACCAGCATCCATATTTTGGCTATGCCCGGGTTAATAACGAAACTGGCTGGCTGGGCCGGACCCACTGTTATCGTTTCTTTCTCGAATCTCCGATAACTTTTGAGAAGTCGTTAAAGGCTACTATCGAACACGGCCACAACAACTGCCTGGCGCTGGACCTGGTCACCGTTGCTTACTGGTATCAGAAAGAACCGCATAAACCTTTCCCAAAATTGAGACCAAAGGAAGAAAGGCAGAACCTGCCGGCTATTGGCGTGGTTGATATCCACCGCTGGCGCGAAGCCTGGAGACGGTCTCAGGGTGGGGGAGCGCTCTGGGGAAACGAGAAGAAAGAAGAGAAAAAATAACCCGCTGGTTTCAGGTAAAGACTCTTAACCCGAATTGTAGACAAACTTTATCCTAAAGGTTATCAGCAGCTTGGGTACAAAAAAGAAATCCTTGACTGAAGGGCAACGGTCCAGGTTTAAGGCTATTTGTAGACCAGAAAACGGGCGGCTTTTTTGCGGTTGCCCATAACCTTAAGAACACGAGGCAGAATTTTGAACTGAACCGATTTTTGAGTGCCCAGGTATTCTCCGTTATATTGCACATCAAGTTCATCGCCTTCAATGATAAGTTCCTGGGCCTTAAAATGACGCAATTTTTTCTGTAGCCAGCCAAAATAAATTAAGGGAAAAATTAAGATATAAATTAATGAAGGCATTTCAAATAGCACAATATCCAGATAGCCATCATCTAGCCGAGCATCTGGTGCCACCAGCCAGCGGTAACCAAAATAATTAGTGTTTCCGACTACACAATCAAGAAATCTGGATTTAATCTCCAGATAATCAAAAGGCTGGCCTTTTTCGTCTATACCGTTATAAAGCTTGAGGATCTTTTCTTTTCTCTTGTAGCAAAGCAGCTTTCTGGCAGCCAGCAGATGTCCTATCAGGCCTGGTATGGAATGCCTGATTTTTTCGCCTGTTACCGCAGCTGTGGACCCCACACTGGCAAAACAGGCTACCCGGTCTTCAACCTGAATAAGGTCAATGTGCAGAAGGTCTCCGTGCAGCAAAAATTTTATGGCTTTGAAGGGATTTCTGGGCAAGCCCAGAGAAAGGCGGAAGGCATTTCCACTGCCAAAGGGTATAACTCCGAAAACCAGGCGATGGTGCTGGCCGGATTCATGGATTCCCTGAAGAACATCGGCGATAGTTCCGTCGCCACCAACCGCCACTATCATGTCGGCTTCGGCTGAAAGCTCCCGCGCCATCTTTACTGTCTCGTCTTTTGTAGAGGGGGTATCCAGGCATTTCCCTGGTAGCCGGGAGATTAATTTCTGGCGGAGCCTTCTCCTTCGTTTCCATCTTTTGTTGGCCGCCAGTGGGTTGATAAGGCAGATGATATTTTTTTCAGGTTTATTCGTCTGGTTAAATTTCATAGTTTTTCCCTGAATCTTGAACAGTATTTATACCATTCTCAACCCAAACTGTCAAAAGGTGGTAGATTAGAAGTAAGAATCACAGAGTGGGTAAAATGACCAGTTAAAATTTAGGCGGCTGGATGGTAAAATTAAACAGCCATGATTAAGTTGCAAGAGAAAACCATCATTATTAAAGGCAAAAAATTTTTTATCCGGGTGGAAGACAGTGACCAGGCATCAGATTACCAGAAGTATGAAAACCTGAGACAGGCTATCTGGCAGTTTGAGGAAGACCACCTGGCCGGCTGCCGTAACCTGCTTTGTGAGAATTTCCTGCATGAAGGAAGCAGCCTGTTCATTGGAGCCTTTGAAGAAAATGAGGCTGGGACTTTTATCTTTGATGAAGCTCACTTGGTTGGCTTTAGCTACGGTTTTGTCGGAATCAGGGATAAAAGCCAGGGCTTTGACTGCCCGGATAATCTCTGGTTTTACTCTCAGTTCCTTGGGGTGAGAGCTGATCGACTGCATTACGGGCTGGGCATTTTAATTAAAGAATTCCAGAAGGAAATACTGCTTAATTATTTTCATGTTAAGCAGGTAGTTTGTACCTATGATCCGCTGACGGCTGTGAATGCCTACCGTAATCTTCATCGGCTGGGCATGGAAGTACTGGAATACCGCATAGCTCCTTATGGAGAATACGGCGGCAGGCTAAACCGTGCTGACGTACCCTGCGACAGATTTTTTGCCGTCTGGTATCTGGAAAAAGCTCCTAAAGTCAGGCAGACTGAAGAGTACTCCGGGGATTATCTTTCTCTTCCGCGGGCCCTGCGGGTCCGCTATCAAAAGGTTACAGGCAGGACTGGACCTCTGGAAATAGAAGTGGTAGAGGAGGTGAACACAGACCTCCAGGCAGATCAGCTTCTGGTGCAAATTCCTGCCGATTTTTATCTCCTGCTTAACGAGACAGATGTGCCGGATGAAGAAGTGAGAAAAATACCGATTAACTGGCGCCTCAGCACCCGTCAGGTTTTTTTAATGTATTTTCAGCGTGGCTATCAGGTTGTGGATTTTCTGAAAGTTTCAGGTAAAAAGCCAGAATGTTTTTATCTTTTAAAAAAAGAAAGTAGCTGAGAAACACTTCAAAGACTGGATGTTTTTTTATTACTTGCAATGTGTCTCAATTTGACAGAAAATCAAAGCTTATATTTTTTTATTAAGGATAAAGGATGATGTTAAAAGGCAAATTTAGTGTTTATTTTCTTTGGCTCTTTTTAATAGTAACGACGATCTCGGTTTCCTGCGCTAAAAAGGAAGGAAAGACGGAGGAGAAAGATCTTCTAGCCAGAGCCCGGGAAATTCACCAGAGAATAGTTACGGTTGACACACACTGCGATACAGCCATGATGCTTCTTCGTGGGGGCTGGAACCCGGCGGAAGAACATGACCCGAAAATGCCTGGCAGCGGCAAAATTGATTTGCCCAGAATGAAAAAGGGAGGGCTTGATGCCGAGTTTTTTGCCGCCTTTGTAGCTCAAGGACCGAGAACAGAAGAAGCCTATACTCAGGCCCGCCGCAGGACAGAGGAATTAATCCGGGCAGTAAAAGATATGGTGGAGAAAAACCAGAACCTGATAGGTCTTGGTTATACACCAGAAGATGCTTATCGGTTGAAAAAGCAGGGCAAACTGACAGCTTTCCTGGGCATTGAAAACGGCTATGCCATCGGTCGCGACCTGAGCCTGATTAAATATTTTTATGACCAGGGAGTTCGCTACATAACTTTATGCCACACCTCTGATAATGACATCTGTGATTCCTCTACTGACCGCCGGGAGCCGGAAGACAACGGGCTGAGCGAATTTGGCCGTCAGGTAGTAGCCGAGTGCAACCGGGTGGGAATGATTATTGATATCTCCCATGCTTCGGACAAGAGTTTTTACGATGTTTTATCCCTTAGTAAAGCTCCCATCATTGCTTCTCATTCCTGTGCTAGAGCGGTGTGTGATAACCCGCGCAACTTAACCGATGATATGATTAGGGCTCTGGCCAGAAAAGGCGGAGTAATCCAGATCTGCTTTCTTTCCTCTTATGTCAAGACTCCAAAACCAAACCCGGAGCGGGCCAAGGCACTAGCTGAGTTTAGGGCTAAATACAGTAATTTAAGAGATATCCAGGACAATAGTTTGCGTCAAAAAATAATGTCTGAGCTGGAGGAGATAAACCGCAAATATCCCGCCGACCTGGCAACCGTTCAAGACCTGGTTGACCACATTGATCATGTGGTTAAGCTAGTTGGCGTTGATTACGTGGGCATAGGCACAGATTTTGATGGTGGTGGCGGGGTGTTGGGCTGCAATGATGTCAGCGAGATGATCAACGTTACAGTTGAACTTTTGAAACGCGGTTATACGGAAAAGGAAATTGCCAAAATCTGGGGAGAAAACTTTTTCCGGGTTTTTAGACAGGTTACGGAAGTAGCTAGAAAATTAAAGACGGCCTGAATTTTGGCGGCTTGGCTATAAAAGAAAATATTCAGCTTCCTGAGGCCTTTAGTAGTCAGGGACTTTATCCAGGTCGTTAAAGAGGGTGAATTTATCTGAAAGTTAAGCTATCATTTATAAATGATGAGTTTACAGCCAAAAGTATTGCTTAAGACGGGGTTAAAGTTTAGCCTGGCGCTAGTACTCTTTCTGATTCTGGGCTTGCAGGTTTTGCCAAGTAGTAAGCTTGTTACTCCGAAAAGGGGTGGTGAAATTCGTATTAAAGCTTTTGGCAAAACTTTAAACAGAGATTTTGATCCGGCCGGACATGGTTATCCTGTAGTCATTGAGCATATTTATGATGGTCTGGTCAGGCTGGACCAGAACCTGGAAATTTTCCCAGCTCTAGCTGATTACTGGACAATTTCAGAAGGTGGAAAAAAAGTGGTATTCTATATCAGAAAAGAAGCCTTTTTTCATAATGGACAGGAGGTCACGGCTGAGGACGTTAAGTTTTCTTTGGAGCGTCTTTTCAGGTTAAAGAGCAATCCACTTTTTTATTTTCTGGCCGCCAGGATAGAAGGAGGAGAGGAATTTTGGCAGGGAAAAGCTGAGGAGGTCAGCGGGCTTAAAATTCTTGACCCCAAAACAATTGAGATAGATTGGAAATTTCCGGGCGTTACCAATTTTTATTTTCTAGCTGCCAGTTTTGCCAAAGTCCTGCCCAAGAACCTGCTACTTAAAGAAAAAAGTTCTTTTTTTCAAAAGCCGGTTGGCAACGGCCCTTTTAAGTTTGATTACTGGCTTAGAAATTCCAGGCTGGATGTCATAGGGATAAGACTAACCCGGAATGAACGTTATTATGGGCGTAAGCCCTATCTTGAAGGCATTGAAATCAGCCCTTATTTTTTGCTTGATGATTTTTTCCAAAACGAAGTTCACATCGTGCCTTATCTTTCTTACCGGATTTCTAATAACAAGTACCAAATTTTAGAAAACAATTCCCTGCGTTCGGTTTATCTTTTTTTCAGCAACCACCTGCCGCCCTTTGACCAACCTGAAGTGAGACGGGCAATAAAAGTTTTTCTGGACAAAAAAGCCCT
>JACIYK010000102.1 GCA_014359965.1 Candidatus Aminicenantota bacterium | reverse complement strand
CCTTAAGTAAAAATTTGTGAGTTTATGGTCAAGTGGGTTAATACAGCCTGAAAGTGGGAGACAGGTAGCAGGTAGAAGCTCCTTCACTAAGGGATTTTTAATTTTAAGTTCAGCGGTTTTTAAGCGAATAGACAGGATGGTAATTATAGAAAAATGGGCGCTCGATGATAATTGCTGGGAATAACCGGCTGTGCCACAAAGATTATCTCGGTTTAGCCATCTCTTATTATATGAATATTTATTCATATCTTAACCAGCCAATCATTATCTTGATTTATTTCTTAGTTTTCTTCTTTTTTAAAGTCAAATGTCGAGCCTTTTCCAGCTGCCGGTCTCTTATCTGCAGCAGGTCTTTCATCACGTGGTAAAGGTTACCCTGCCAATTTCTGGTGCCAAAAGCGTCATGCAGCTCACGATAAAGCCGGTAAAGCTCCTGATAGACCTGATGATATTCTGGCCGCGGCTTAAAGGTCTTGGGTTTAACTCCGCACATAGCCGCCTGGGCTTTTTCAAAAGTCTCATGGCCACCAGCGGCTTTTCCAGCCACTACAGCTCCGGCCATAGCTGAGCCCAGAGCACAGGTTTGAGAGGAGCGGGCAATTTTCATTTCCAGACCTAGGACATCAGCATAAACCTGCATGACCAGCGGGTTTTTTTCGGCAATGCCACCGCAGTTGATAACCTCATTTATTTCCACTCCATATTCCTGGAAACGTTTGATGATGGTCAGGGCACCAAAAGCCGTGGCTTCAATCAGGGCTAAATAGATTTCTTCGGGTCTGGTGTGAAGAGTTTGGCCCAGCAACAGGCCGGTGAGCCTCTGATCAACCAGAATAGTCCGGTTGCCGTTGTTCCAGTCCAGAGCCAGCAGCCCGGATTCTCCGGGCAGGAGAGAAGCGGCTTTTCTGGTCAGTTCTTCATGGCTGCCTTTTCTGGGACCACCAGGCTGAAGGTAATTTACAAACCAGTTAAAGATATCACCGACGGCCGACTGACCAGCTTCCAGGCCAAAATAACCTGGTAGAACAGAGCCATCCACAATGCCGCACAAACCAGGAATATCAGCCAGCGGCCGATCATTAGGCCAGACACAAATATCGCAGGTGCTGGTGCCAATAATTTTGACGAATTTCCCTGGAGCAACGCCAGCTCCGACAGCACCCAGGTGAGCATCAAAAGCTCCTACTGCCACGGGAATGCCAGGTTTAAGTCTGAGAACTTTAGCCCAGGAGTTTGTTAGATATCCAGCGGGCTGGTCTGAAGTATAAGTTTTATCATAAAGTCGGTCACGAAGTTCTCCCAGCCTGGGGTCAAGCTTGGCCAAAAATTCTTTGGCCGGCAGCCCACCCCAAGCTTCGTTGAACATGGCTTTGTGTCCGGCGGCACAACGGCTTCTTTTAATTTTTGCGGGAGCCAGAGTACCGGTAATTAAAGCAGGTATAAAGTCAGCGGCTTCAACCCAGCTGTAGGCAGCTTCAAAAACTTTGGGGGCAACCCTTAAACAGTGTAATATTTTGCTGAAAAACCATTCGGAAGAATAAACCCCGCCACATTTAGCCAGATATTCAGGATGTTCCCTGGCTGCCAGCTCAGTGATTTCTTGAGCTTCAGCAAATGAGGTATGGTCTTTCCACAGCCAAGCCTGGGCGTTTAGGTTGTTTTTAAATTCGTCATGGAAGGCTAGCGGCAAGCCATTTTTATCCACCGGCATAGGAGTTGAGCCAGTAGTATCAACACCCAGGCCAATGATCTGCTCAGGAGAAAAATTTTTTCTGACTTTTTTGGCTTTCTGAAGAGCCTGGCGCACGACTTTGACCATTGACTCTACATAATCGGCCGGGTTCTGGCGGGCCAGGTTGGGGTCTTTGGGGTCGAGCAGAATGCCTGCTTTGCCAGACGGATAGTTGACCACCGCCGTGCTTATCTCCTTGCCGTTTTCCGTATCCACGATTAAAGCCCGGACAGAATTGGTACCAAAATCCAGACCCAGGCTGAAAGCTCTAGGTTTTCTTTTCATTTTTCCTCCTTTTGTTGGTGTAAGGAATTATTTTTAAATGAAAAGATAGAGGTCTGGTGGGGCCTGTTTCTGGCCGCCAGATAAAGGTTTTTTGTGCCTTGGCAAAATGGTTTCTTCATCTGCCCTTCACATGGATAATACAACATCAGCCAGACATTTTTAAATAGGTAAGAGTTAATAGTACCGGACAGCCAGGGAAGCATTTCTTTTTGAAAAAAAGTTCTTGACATCATTTCCAACTCTATTATATAAGAAATTTGTGTTAACGATAACATATTTTCTAAATTTTTTTTCAAAGTTAGGTGTTATCGTTAACATAGGCCAAAAATAGCGATGTGGAAGAAGCGGATGATGGAACAAAGGTTCAGGGGAGAGGTCAAGCAATGAAAACTAATAACCAGATTAATAACAGAGAAAGTCAATTAACAGCTCGCTTGTCAATCTTTGATTCTTTCCCCGACCCGGTTAATTCAAGCCTTTATTACAGGCTTTCCAAATTAATTTAAATCAGGAGGTATTAAATGCGTAAAGGAAAGAGTTTTCTCTTTCTCGGGTTTGTAGTCCTTCTTTCCTTTACCATCCTCCAGGCTCAGATTACCCGCCAGACTGGTACAGTACGCGGGATGGTTAAAGACACCGATGGCAATCCCCTGCCCGGTGTCAGCCTTACCCTGGCTGGACCCAGTATGATGGGAAAAGCTACAGACGTGAGCCGTGAGGATGGTAGCTTCCGCTTTCCGGCTATACCTCCAGGTACCTACACCTTAACCGCCGAGCTACCTGGCTTCAAGAAAGTAACTCTCAGTGAAGTCATCGTGCGGGTAGGATTAACGGTTACCTTGGAAGTAATTATGGAGCCGGCAGCAGTGGAAGAGCAGGTAACAGTTGTGGCCAAAGCCCCAGAAATTGATGTGCAGAAGACCAAAGTGACCGTGGCTGTTACGTCGGAGGTTATTTCACGTTTGCCGTTGAACAGAAGCCTGACCAGTGTCTTGAACATCGTTCCTTCCACGGTTGGGACCATTGCCACCTATTCAGGAAGTATCCACGGCACAGACTGGAATGGTGTGACCTACGAAGTTGATGGTATTAACGCTAACTGCCCAACCACTGGCGGACCCTTTGGCACCCCACAGTTTGATGCTATTGAAGAAATTGAGGTGGTTACTGGAGCTTTGCCGGCTCAGGTAGGATCAACTGGTGGTGCTTTTGTAAACATCGTCACTAAATCAGGCGGCAATACTTTTTCGGGTCAGGCCCAGGTTTATTACACCAACAAAGATATGGCTCAAGTTCTATTTCCGGATGAGCAGTTGAAGGCTATGCAAATTGGTAAACCTTCCTTCAGCCTTTATGACGTTGATAGCTCCGCTATGCTTGGTGGCCCGATTATAAAGGACAAAATTTGGTTCTTTGCCGACGCCGCCTTTACTAAGTCCAGCAACTGGAGTCCTTTCCGTCCCACTACGATCCTCGGTACCTATTATGACCAGTATAAGGTTCCCAGGCAGAACATTAGAGGCAATCTGAAATTGACCACAGAATTTTCTAAAAAGCTGCGGTTCTATACTTATTTTTCTGTTAGCGCCAACAAAAATATGTTTGAAGCCTGGTCCAATAAAACAGAAGACAGCACCTTTACAGCCAGAGCTAAGCAATTTGTCGGCACTGCTAACCTCACCTGGATTCCTTCTTCTGATTCCTTCATTGATTTCCGGTTGAATGTCAACCATCTGGATTATCCCATCACGGCCACTAATGGATCGGACAAGATTTCTTATCAGGACGGCTACACCGGTTATATCTGGAATGGAATTCAATCCTGGGAAAGCTTTATAACCCGCCATACCAGCCAAGGTTCTATCCGGGCTACTCATTTCCAGGATGAATTTCTTGGTGGCGACCACGAAATGGGAGCTGGCGTAGAAGTCCAGTTTGGCTGGGATAGGTATGCCTATGCCAGGCAACAACCGATGAACTGGTATTACTATAACGGAAATCCTTATTACTGGAGAGGTTATTTTGGAGTTGATGAACCGACTATTTATGGTGATGGCCGTCTGTCCTTTACCAATTGCGGTGGTGGGCGTAACGACAGCGTTAAGGATCTTTATGAATACAGATTTGGCGCCTATTTTCAGGACAACTGGACTATCAAGAATCGTCTAACCCTGAACCTGGGGCTGAGATTAGACTATTACAATGGCTGGGGTGGCAAGGCTCGTTCGACCGGAACAACCGGACTGGCTTATGAAATCGGCCAGGTGCTGGAGACAGAACTTGGTTTCAACCCCTTTGGTCCCTTTGAAGTTCCGGCCATTAAAGACGTCCTTAAATTCACCAGCATTTCTCCCCGTGTGGGAGTCAGCTATGACCTTTTTGGCAACGGCCGAACAGCTCTGAAACTTTCCTACGCTCGTTATGCAGAACAGGTTCCAGTGATGTGGTTTTCTGAAGTTTCACCAGCAGTTATGGCCCAGTATCAGTTTAACTGGTGGGATTTAAACGAGAATGGTCAACCTGATTCGCCAGGAGTTGATTATTATGAGTACCGCTGGGGCCTGGGTGATTTCAAGCGCCCCGACCCTGATTATCTGCGCAAACTGGTAGACCCTGACCTCCATTCCCCCATTCACGATGAAATCACCGCTGGGATTGAGCATCAGCTTTTCAAGGATGTGGCTGTTAAGCTAACTTACATTCACAAAAAGAAAACGGATTTCTTTGGCTGGGGCAAATATGACTTCGAAACAGGAAAGTACTGGTATACACTTGAACAGGCACCTGAATGGTACGTGCCTTTTACTACCACTGTGCCGGCTTACGGCGCTTTCCCGGAGCAGACAGTAACTGTCTATTTCATGACACTGGATTCTCCTTATAACCGGGCGGTTTGGATCAAGAAGAATTTTCCCGAAGCTTTCACCAAATACGATGGTGTTGAGCTAACAGTGGATAAGAGATTTACTAATGGCTGGTCACTTGGTGGTTCAGTGGTTCTTTCCAAAACCACCACTTTCACCTGCGGTGATAGCCCAAACGACTTTGTGAACGCTCCTGGCCGTGATGGTTATGATGTGCCCTTCATGGCCAAACTCTACGGCACCTTTAACCTGCCTTATGGTTTTGTGGCTTCTTTCTTCTTTAATTATCGCCTCGGCTATCCTTGGGGTCGCAGTGTAGAAATCGTTCCTCCCGCAGAGTGGGCTGAAGCCAACAATGTGGTTCCCTGGTCGGTCTGGGTGATGCTGGAACCAAACGGCACCAGAAGAGAACAGGATTATGCTAACCTTGATTTTCATTTGGAAAAAGAATTCAAGCTCCCATACGGCGCAATTTCAGCTTTTGTAGATGTTTACAACTTGATGGGTAATAAATACGTGAATTATGGCCTGAATCCGATAAGCACCTGGTTCCCGGCGGCTGAAGGCACCAACGAAGGAACATATACCCTGGATTATAATTACGGGCGGGTAACCAGCATTTCTGCTACCAGAGTGGTCAAGTTCTCTCTGCGGTACAAATTCTAAAGTTACAAGTTCTGAGATTGGCTGTTGAATTATACAAAAACAAAAGGGGAAGGGTGTAGACTCTTCCCCTTTTTTGTTAAAACCAAAAAATAGGTAAATTTTTTATAAATTTCGCCGGGTTGGATGATGCCCGGAAGGTGTTCTTAAATTATAGAGTAGGAAAATGCTGATGAAATTAAATACAGATGAAAAAGAAAAAGATATGGAAGCAAAATTTTGTTGGGAAAGAAAGTAGTTTTCCAATAATATATAAATAACCTTAAAAAACACGGAAGGAGGCCCGGCATGTCTCCGACGGCCACAAACAATCTAGACCATAAAATGGACAAAAAGAAAAATTTCTTTTTGTTTTTCCTGATTCTGTTGCTTTCTACTGGGCTGGTGGCTCAAGAATTCAGCCTGGCTGATAGCCTCAAACTTTTTACCTTCAGGAACATCGGCCCGTTTCGGGCTGGTTCCTGGGTTACCTGTTTCGCCGTTCCTGAGTTTCCAGAGCAAGCACATCTTTATACTTTTTATGTAGGCACGAGGAATGGTGGAGTCTGGAAAACCACCAACAACGGCATTACTTTTGAACCAATATTTGATACCCAGACCTATCTTTCCATCGGAGCTCTGGCCATAGCTCCTTCTGATCCCAACCTCATCTGGGTGGGAACGGGTGAAGCTTATTGTGCCCGAAGTTCTCACAGCGGAGATGGAGTATATAAATCAACGGATGGCGGACGAACCTGGCAGAACATGGGGCTGCGGGATTCCCACCATATACCGCGAATAATTATTCATCCGACCAATCCAGATGTTGTTTATGTAGCTTCCATGGGTCATCTTTTTACGCCCAATGCCGAGCGAGGTGTGTTTAAAACTACTGACGGCGGCAGAAGCTGGCAAAAAGTTTTGTACCTCAACGATAAAATCGGCGTTATTGACCTGGCTATGGACCCGACTAATCCGGAAACCCTTTACGCTGCTACCTATGAGAAAACGAGGCTTCCCTGGCATTATGAACCCGGTGGCGCAGGCAGCGGCATTTATAAGACAACAGATGGCGGCCGCACTTGGAAAAGGCTATCGGGTGGGCTACCATCAGGCTATGTTGGTCGTATAGGCATTGATGTCTTCAGGAAAGACCCGAGGATACTTTATGCAGTAGTGGAAAATTTCCGTCAACCGACCGAAAAAGAAAAAGAAGCTGCGAAAAAGGCTGGAAGACCTGCTTATCCTGTAGCTGTGGGCGAGGTCTACAGGTCAGAAGATGCCGGCGAAACCTGGGTCAAGGTTAACAGCGGAAAAGAACCTCTGGCAAACAAAGCTCCATATTCGTTTAACCAGATTTTTATTAACCCCGAAGATGACCGGAACCTTTTTATCACCGGTGTAACCCTGGCTAGTTCTGTGGATGGAGGAAAGACCTGGCGCGATGCAGATTGGCCCAATACTGTACTCTTCAAGAAGGCTTTCGGTGATGTTCGAACTTTATGGATTGATCATAAAAACCCGCAGAGAATGCTTTTTGGCAGTGATGGTGGAGTGTATATCACTTATGACGGCGGTCAGACCTGCCATCATTTTTATAACCTGCCGTTGGGAGAGGTTTACGCTCTGGGAGTGGATATGGAAGACCCGTACAACGTCTATGCTGGACTTCAGGACCATGATTCCTGGAAGGGACCTTCTAATTCCTGGTCGGGTGCGGTTGGCCCCTGTGATTGGGTAACGGTGGGAGGCGGTGATGGAATGTATAATGTGGTGGACCCGAATGACAGCCGCTGGGTTTACAATTGCCGGGAATTCGGCGGTTTTGCTCGTCTGGACCAGAAAACGGGTGTAAGAGTGAGCATACAGCCGGTTCGGAAACCGGGGAAAGAGCCATATCGTTTCAACTGGACACCACCGATTCTCCTTTCTCCCCATAACAGCTCCATTGTTTACATCGGTGCTCAGTGCCTTTTAAGGTCTTTAGACCGCGGTGAGCACTGGGAAGAAATTAGCCCGGACCTGACAACTAATGATAAAAACAAACAGCAAGGTGCTGGACACATTACTTTCTGTACCATTACCACTATTTCTGAATCGCCGGTAAAGCCTGGTGTAATCTGGGTGGGTACCGATGATGGAAAAGTTCAGTTGACCACCAACGGCGGTGCCACCTGGATAGACTGTACGCAAGCCATAGCCAGAGCCGGTGGGCCGGCCAGCCTCTGGGTCAGCCGGGTTTATGCCTCGCCGCATGAAGCTGGCACAGCTTTCGTGGCCAAAAGCGGTTTTCGTCAGGATGATTTCAAACCTTACCTCTTTAAGACATCTGATTATGGGAAGACCTGGGTGTCTCTGGCCTCCAACCTGCCCGATTACCCAATTAACGTCGTAGTACAGAGTTCGAAAAACCCTGAACTTTTGTTTGTGGGGACAGACCATGGGCTTTTTGTTTCCTTTGATGGAGGGAAAAAATGGTGGCCTTTCCAGAATAACATGCCGAAGGTGAAGGTCACTGACCTGATTATTCACCCGAGAGAAAGAGACTTGGTAGTTGGAAGTTATGGCCGTGGTATCTGGATTACCAACATCTGGCCCCTTGAGGAGCTTAAACCAGAAGTGCTGCAAAAAGAAGCTTATCTTTTCTCAATCCGGCCGACTATACAAAAAGAATATCCTGTTTTTGGAAATTACGTGCTTCTGGGAGATAGCCATTTGCTGACCCCCAATGAACCTGATGAGGTGGTCATTTTTTATTTTCTAAGAGAAGATGTTCCGGGAGAAGTAAAACTTAAAATATATAATCAGCAGGGAAATCTGCTGAAGGAAATTAAGGCCGATAATCAGGCTGGTTTTCACCGTCTGGGCTGGGACATGAGAAAGGAAGCCGGAACAAGACGCCGGGCCGCCCGTGTTGAACCAGGTGAATATCGGGTGGTCCTGGAGTATGGTAGCCAAAAACTAGACAGACCTGCGGTTGTTAAAAAACGAATCAGTTGGTCACTGGAAACCAGAACCGTTATCCTTGATAGTATAAAAAGCGGAATTTTGATGAACCGCTGAAACGGTAGAATTTTTGAGAAGACGGAAAAAATGGTAAAAATTTTAGACAGAGCAGAGATTGAAAAAAACCAGGGCCCCCGGGGTTGGGTGCCCTGTTTGTTCAGGGGGATTGTGAGGGGAAAGAGGTTTATGGTTGAGGGAGGGTTAAAATCTTTTTTTGGCTTTGCATCTTATTATTCCTTAAAAGCCATAAAATAAATATCATAAATTTATTGAAATGTCAAATGAAATATATTAGATATTTGAAAAGAA
>JACIYK010000101.1 GCA_014359965.1 Candidatus Aminicenantota bacterium | reverse complement strand
TTGCTGGCGATGGCCTGCAGCAGATGGGGATATTTACTATCAAAGAACTGGTACAGCCTTTTCTCGTAATTTTTAATCACCTGAACGGGAAATTCATCCAGGTAGCCGCGGTTTCCGGCGTAAATAATCAAAATTTGTTTTTCCACAGGCAGAGGATGATAGGGTTCCTGCTTGAGAATTTCAGTCAAACGCAGGCCGCGTTCCAATTGAGCCTGGCTGGCCCGGTCAAGTTCGGTACCGAACTGAGCAAAGGTCAAAAGTTCACGGTACTGGGCCAGGTCAAGCCTGAGTTTGCCAGCCACCTGTTTCATGGCTTTAATCTGGGCACTTCCGCCAACACGGGAAACTGAAATACCCACGTTGATGGCTGGCCTGATGCCGGCGTTAAACAGCGAAGGTTCGAGATAAATCTGCCCGTCAGTGATGGAAATGACGTTAGTCGGAATATAACCAGAAACATCTCCGGCCTGAGTCTCTATGATGGGCAGTGCAGTCAGCGAGCCTCCGCCGAGCTCTTCATTTAACTTGGCTGCCCTCTCCAGAAGCCGAGAGTGCAGATAGAAAACATCTCCGGGGTAAGCTTCCCGGCCCGGTGGTCTTCTTAAAAGCAGGGAAATTTCTCGGTAAGAAGCCGCGTGTTTGGAAAGGTCATCGTAGATAACCAAGGCATGCTGACCGTTGTCCCGGAAATATTCGCCCATGGCGCATCCGGCATAAGGAGCCAGATACTGCAGGGCTGAGGGGTCAGAAGCAGAAGCCACCACCACCGTAGTGTAAGACATGGCTCCGTAATCTTCCAGAGTTTTAATTATCTGAGCCACGGTTGATTTTTTCTGACCGATGGCCACATAGATGCAGATAACTCCGCTGTTTTTCTGGTTGAGGATGGTGTCTATGACAATGGTCGTTTTCCCGGTCTGCCGGTCACCGATAATGAGCTCTCTCTGGCCACAGCCTATGGGAATCATGGCATCGATGGCTTTTATCCCGGTCTGCAGAGGTTCTCTCACAGGTAATCTTTCTACCACGCCAGGTGCCAGCCTCTCCACGTACATAAACTTATCTGTTTTAATCGGACCTTTATCATCCAGAGGCTTACCCAGGGGGTCCACCACTCGCCCAATCAGAGCTGGGCCCGCCGGTACCCGGAGTATTTCCTTGGTTCTTTTTACCACGTCGCCTTCTTTAACCAGGTTGGTCTCACCCAGTAACATGACACCCACAGAATCTTCTTCCAGGTTGAGAGCTACTCCGTAAACCCCGCGTGGAAAAACCACCAGTTCATTGTACATAACATTTTCCAGGCCATAAACACGAGCAATACCATCGCCAACGGAAATGACCGTTCCTGTTTCTTTAATATCTACCCCGCCAGAGAATTCTTTGATTTGTTGCTCAATTATCCTGGTAATTTCGTCAGCTTTAATTTGCATGGTCTACCCCTGACTGATAATTTCTTTAAGTTTTAACAGATGGCCTTTTATAGACACATCATAGAAAATGTTACCCTTTTTCAAAACTAGACCACCGATGATTTCCGGGTCCAGCCGAAAAGACAACCGCACTGGTTTTCGCTCAATTTCTTCTACTGTTTGACGCAATCTTTCTTTTTCTTCGTCTGTAAGTTCTACAGCCGCGCTTACTTCCACCACCTCAAAACCATGTTCTTCAGCCCAGGTTGTCTCCAGTTCTTTCACGATATCTTTGAGCAAAGACATCCGCTCGTGCTCAACCAGCAGTCTCAAGAAATTCACCAGACGGCGGTCAAGCTTTTGCTGCTCTCCAAGTTCTCTTATTATCTCCAGCCTCCTGGTTCTAGGAACAAAAGGAGAGGTCAGGCCAAAATTTACTGCCGGGTTGGTGACCATCAAATCAACCAGCATTTTCAGCTGCTGGTTAAAAGCCAGAAACTCTTCCTCCTTCAGTGTTCGCACCAATCCACGGGCGTACTTTTTAATCAGCGACTGATGATTCATGGAGACCCCTCAAATGGTCAATAGCCTGGCTTATGAATTTTCGATGAAGTTCCGGGCTTATTTTTTCCTTAATTCTCTTTTCCGCCAAGTTCACACTCAGCTCAATGGCGTAGGCTTTGAGTTCGCGCCGGCTGGCCTGCACCATGGATTCAACCTCTTCGCGGGCCAGTTTTCTGAGCCTTTCTGCTTCCCTAGCTGCCTCTTGAAGTAACCTTTCTTTTTCTCGTAGAGCCTCTTTTCGGGCTTCATCTTTTATTCTCTGGACCTCAGCCGCCAGGCTTTGCACACGTTCTCGTGTTTGTTCCAATCTCTGTCTGGCTTCTTGTTTTTCCTTTTCAGAAGTTTCTAGAAGACTGGCTACTTCAAGGGCCTTGCGGTTCAGGTATTCCTGAAGCGGCTTGCGCAAAAGATAAGCCAGGCCACCAAAAAGCACAGCAAAATTAATCACCTGACCGAGGAAAAGGCCAGCGCTTCCGTGTTCTGGCTCTTCTCCGGCCTGAAGCAGACCAGAAGTCAGCAACAAAAACAGCAGCAAAAGATATAAAACAGATTGACTTTTAAACCACGCTTTCAATGGAGTATTTTCTCCTCCAGTTCTCTGGCTAAAGATTCCACTCTCTGGTCGAGTTCCATTTTCAACCTGTCCACCTGCTCTTGCAACTCCTGTTGGGCTGATTGGACCTGTTTTTTAACTTCAGATTGCATTTCCGAGATCAGGCGTTCTTTCTCGGCCAGGGCTTCAGAAATTATTTTTTCCCTGATAACTTGAGATTCCAGCCTGGCCTCTTTTAAACTGGCTTCCACCTGCCGGAGGTGTTCCTCATACTCATTGACGGCTTGCTGCATCTGCTGTTCATTTTCCTTCAGGATGCGTTTCCTTTCGGCTCGTATCTTAAGGTAGGGTCGGAAGAAAACCCTGTTTAAAATGAGGACAAGTATCCAAACTAAAACAAAGACTGCTAAAGCCGTCAGGTCAATCTGTAGCAACGTAAGAACCTCATCACATTATAGATAAAAAATTTAGCACTAAAAGAGCCTAAAAGCAACCTTACGAAGATAGACAGAAAAGACCAGCTTCAAGACCTCCGGTAATCTGAAAAGAACTTTTTTGCTTCTCCCACGAGATAAAGGGAGCCAGCGATGAGAATCGGAACCTGGCCTTCAGACAGGGCCAGAGCCAGACGCAGAGCCTGAAAAACATCTTCTTCCAGAAAATATTTCCCGCCATATTCCGGTAGCTTCCTGGCCACTTCCTCAGGAAGGGCAGCTCTATCTACCAGCGGTCTGGTCAGGACTATCCTGGAGGCCAGAGGGAAAAGGTAGTGGGCAATTTTTTCCACTTCCTTGTCTTTCATCACGGCAAAAACCAGGATTAACGGTTGGTTGACGAATTTTTTCAGGTAATCGCTTACCGCCCTGGCCCCTTCTTCATTATGACAACCATCCATAATGATTAAAGGCGTGTGGCTGACCACTTCCAGACGGCCCGGCCATTCTGTCTGGCTGATACCTTTGAGAATCTTTCTTTTTTCTATCTTCCAGCCCTGTTTCTTTAAAACCTCCAACACGGAAATTGCTATGGCTGAATTTTCACCCTGATGAAACCCGGGCAGCGAAGGAGAAAAACGGTAAGTCTGGTGTTCCGTCTGATAAACAAAGGTCATCGGCCCGGAATCTTTTTCCAGAGAGAGTTTTCTTCCCCGACCGAATACCTCTACCAGCGGCGCAGATACTTCCTGACATTTTTTTCTGATGACCCGGGCTGCTTCTTTATGCCGGGCACCAGAAACACAGGGCTTCCCTGGCTTGATGATGCCAGCTTTTTCTCCGGCTATCTTTTCAATCGTCTCACCCAGGTATTGTTGATGGTCATAGGAAATACTGGTAATGACTGCTACTTCCGGGTTCACCACGTTGGTAGCGTCATAGCGTCCCCCCATACCCACTTCCAGCACGGCCATCTCTACCTTCTTTTCCCGAAAATAAAGCAAGGCAGCCGCCGTCAGTATTTCAAAATATGTGAGCTGGCCTGTTATCTGGCCCTTTTTTTTCAACTTATCTTCCTGGCGCTTGATTTCTTTCAGCCAGAGACCAAGGTCTTCCGAAGAAATCATCTGACCGTTAACTCTAATTCTTTCCCGAACATCAACCAGGTGGGGAGAGGTGAAAAGACCGGTCTTTAAGCCATGTTCCCGCAAAACACGCTCCATCATGGCACAGACCGATCCTTTTCCGTTGGTCCCGGCCACATGAATCACCGGAAAAGCAAACTGAGGCTTAGCAAAAGAATCTAAGAGGGTATTTATGTTCTCCAATCCCAGGCGAATACCAAAAAGCTGGGCCTGGTTTAGATAATTAAAATAACTGGCAAAAGACATGCTTGGATTATTATGGTCTGTTAAGAAAAAGCCTCAGAGCTTTAATCAGGTAATTTCTTAAATATTTCCGCTCCACTACATCATCAAGCATGCCGTGAGAGAGAAGAAATTCTGCTCGCTGAAAACCTTTAGGCAACTTTTCTTTGATGGTCTGCTCAATAACACGAGGCCCAGCAAAACCAATCAGCGCATTTGGTTCACCGATGTTGATATCACCAAGCATGGCAAAACTGGCCGTTGTACCACCAGTAGTGGGGTCCGCCAGCACGGAAATGTAAGGCAGCCTGGCTTCACCCAGACGAGCCAAAGCTGCCGAGGTTTTTATCATCTGCATCAAAGACATCATACCTTCTTGCATCCTGGCTCCACCAGAGCAGGAAACAATAATTAGAGGCAACTTTTCTTCAATGGCTCGCTCTGCTGCCCGAGCCACCTTTTCTCCCACCACCGAACCCATGCTGCCGCCCATAAAGCCAAATTCCATAGCCAGGATGATGACCGGAATCCCCCCCATGGTGCCGCGGGCAGAGATAATGGCATCAGCCAGGCCAGTCTTTTTCTGGCTTTCTTTAAGCCGGACCTCATACTTTTGCTGGTCTTCAAAAGGCAAAAAATCTACTGGATATATGTTGTCATCAAAAGTCTCATACTGGCCGTCATCAAAAAGTTGTTTTAATCTTTCCCTGGCACTCAGGCGAAAATGGTAGTTACAGGCAGGACAAACATAAAGATTATCAATAATATCCTGCCTGTAGAGAATTTTCCGGCAATTATTGCACCTCGTCCACAATCCTTCGCTCATCATTTCCTCCTTTGATTTCTAGACTCCCAGTCAAGAATTAGTTGACTTTCCCGGAAACAATTTTCAACACTGTATCTAGATCAGGCAAGGTATCTTCTATATCATCTTCTGAACTTAAAAGTTTATCGACCGTCTCCAGAAGCACTTCTGGATTAACAGGGCTTTCAAAAAATTCTGAGGCTCCGAAATTTGTTAGAGCCTCATGCCTTATCTGCGGCCCTTTGTAAACGCGCGTTACGATAATGACCGGAACAGTGCCTTTCGACTCCTGAAATATTTTTTTTGTGAGCTCAAAACCATGCAATCTGGGTATCATGGCTTCCATGATCACCAGGTCTGGTTTCTCCTCTTTAAATAGCTCGTAACCCTGCGCACCATCGGCAGCCTCAATAATCTGGACCCGCAGTCTTTTAAGAATGCGTACGAGCTCTTCTCGCTCGTTAGTTTGATAATCAATGACCAGAATTTTTTTTTCCGACATCTCTGTGAGGAATTTTAGTTTATCCAGCAATGGGTTGTCAACCAGATTTCGCTTTACAGATAGCCTGTCTTTAGCATATAAATCAATCTTATATTGAAATAATAACTTAAAAAAGGAGAATAAAATTTGAGTAAAAAGATCCCGCTGCACACCAAAATATTCATCGGACTGGTGCTGGGCGTGATTATTGGCCTAATTTTCGGACCGAAAACCCGGGCCATTGAATTTTTGGGAACAATATTCATCCGTCTCATCACTATGATTGTTGTTCCACTGGTCTTTTTCTCCCTTTCTTTGGGTACAGCCAGCTTGGGGGATATAAAAAAACTCGGCCGGATTGGGTTAAAATCTTTTCTTTATTTTTGCTTGACCACTGCTCTGGCTATAACTATGGGCCTTCTGGTTGCAAACCTGCTCAAGCCAGGAATCGGGCTTAACGACCAGGTTAAAAAGGAACTACTTAAAAATTACCAGCAGACAGTCGAGAATCGGACTTCCCTACTGCAAGAAAAGCCTTCCTTGATCTCCGTTCTGGTTAATATCGTACCCACCAATCCTATAAAAGCCATGGCTGAAGGGGAGATGCTTCAAGTAATTTTCATTGCCATTATTTTCGGTCTATGTCTCACCTTCATCACAGAAGAAAAATCCAAGCCATTGCTTAAAATATTTGAGGCTGCAAATGACACTATTCTCCAGGTTATCAACCTAGTGATGAAATTTGCTCCTTACGGAGTCCTGGCTTTGGTGGCTTCTATCATCGGACAATTTGGGGCTGGAATACTGCTTACCCTTTTAAAATACGTGCTGGTGACCATCACTGGCTTGGCCTTTCATGCTCTGGTAGTAGACGGGCTGCTGGTCAAATTTCTGGGTAAAATAAAACCAAGCTATTTTTTCAAAAAAACCTCTGATGCCGCTTTAATCGCTTTTTCCACTTCCAGCTCCAACGCCACCATTCCTGTGGCTCTTGAATGTCTTGATAACGTGGGTGTGAAAAGAGAATATTCAAGCTTCGTCATACCCCTGGGCGCTACCATTAACATGGATGGCACTGCCCTATATCAGGGTGTAGCCGCCATTTTTATAGCCCAGATCTATGGTCTGGAGCTAACTCTTGGTGCTCAGGCGACAATTGTTTTGATGGCTCTTCTGGCTTCGGTCGGAACAGCTGGTGTGCCAGGTGCGGGCATGATCATGCTGGCCATGGTCCTCAAACAGGTTGGCATACCGCTCGAAGGAGTGGCCCTCATTCTTGGCGTAGATAGGTTAATTGATATGTGCCGGACTGCTGTCAACATGTTGGGTAACATGGCTGCTTCTGTTTTTATCCACACTTCCGAAGAAAAAAGACCACCAGTCGCCTGATTTAACCTCCTTTTCTTGGCAAACAGCTAAGATTTTCTTAGAATAATGACAGCAATGGTGAGATAATTTTATGGCTAAAAGAACAAGACGGCAACTCCTAGGCCAGCATTTTCTCCACGAAAAGAAAATCCTTATGAAAATCGTTGAGGCTGTGGACCCAAAACCAGAGGACCTGATTGTGGAGATAGGACCGGGGCAGGGAGCTCTAACTTTTCCTTTGGCTGCCAGAGCCGGAAAAGTGGTAGCCGTGGAAAAAGACTATGTTTTAATCCCGCAGCTGGAAAAAGCGGGCCCCTCCAATCTGGAAATCATCGCTGGCGACATCTTAGAGATTGACCTGAACAGCCTCCTGGAAAAGAAGAAAGCCGGCTTCAAGCTCATTAAGCTAGCTGGCAACCTACCCTACCACATTTCCAGCCAGGTTCTCTTTGTCCTGCTTCAGGTGCGGGAAAAGGTTGAGCGAGCAGTCTTCCTTTTCCAAAAAGAAGTGGCCGAAAGGATTGTCAGCCCTGCAGGCCAGAAAAAATATTCTCCTCTTTCAATACTCCTTCAGAACTACTTTGATACTCAGATTCTTTTCCAGATTAACCCTGGAGCTTTTAACCCGCCTCCCAAGGTTGATTCAGCCTGCATCCGGTTGCTCAGAAGAGAGGTGCCTCTTTATTTCCAACCCGAAGAAGAAGCATCTTTCTACCACTTCCTGCAGCAGGTTTTTCACCAGAGAAGAAAAACCCTGGTCAAAAACCTGGAAAGTGCTGGTCTTAAACGTGAACGGGTTCTGATAGTACTGGAAAAAGAAGGTGTGAAATCAATGTCCAGGGCTGAAGAACTGCCGCCCGAAGTTCTGGTGAGAATTTTCCGCCGATTAAATGTTCTCTTCGGATGAAAACAGGTAGAATTATATGATATAATCAGAAAAAAATGGGCTCCAAGAAGAAAGAAAAAAATCAGGCGAAAAATAATAATCCGAAAAAGACCAGGAATAAACTTTGGCTCGAAATATTTTCTCTTTTAGCTATTTTTCTAGCTCTTTTTAGCTTTATCAGTCTTATAAGCTACAACCCTGCCGATCCTTCCTGGGCTAACGTGCCAGTAGAAGGGCACAAAACTCAAAATTTCGGTGGGCGGGTGGGTGCTTATCTGGCAGAAACTCTGCTTCAGGCTCTAGGGCTGCTGGGTCTGCTTTTTCCTTTTTATACGGGTTATGCTGGCATCAAGACACTTTTTCCTGACCAGGCCAGAAAACTTCCCAGGCGGTTGCTCGTTGGATTTCTCTATCTCCTGCTGCTGGCTCCACTTTTGATCCTGTTCCCGGGAAATATCATCTGGCATGGCAAGGAATTTCCAGCTGGTGGTCTGGCTGGAGACCTTCTCCTTAGTGTTTTAAGCCGTTATCTTAACCACACTGGCTCTTTCATCGCTCTGCTCTGTTTGCTTGGTGTACTTCTGCTGCTTACCACCCACTGGACACTGTCTAAAACAGTTCATTATTTGGTTAAGATCTTTAAATCTGGCGCCAGTCAGATAAAAATTAAGGTCACCCGGGAAAGCCTGGAAAGAAATAAAGCAAAATCTTCTTTGAAGCTGGCAGAAAAATATGCCAAAGCCAGAGAAGAAAAAGGAGTAGAAGAAGAAAAAGGAAAAGAATTAATTAAAAAAGAAGAAAAAGAAAAATCCTCGCCCGCAACAGGAAAAAGGGGCTTACGGCTGGGCAAAAAGCCCACCGTCGGTTTTGAACCACCTCGCCGGCCAGAAGACGAAGAAGCTCAGAGCATGCTGCTTCCTGACCTGAGGAAATCCGGCGATTATCGTTTTCCACCCTTCAGTCTCCTTGACCCTGGAAAACCGAGCGAAAAAATTGACCGCAATGAACTCTTTGATAAAAAGAGACGAATAGAAGAAAAACTCCGGGAATTCAAAGT
>JACIYK010000100.1 GCA_014359965.1 Candidatus Aminicenantota bacterium | reverse complement strand
AGCCAGGACGGCTAAAGAGACAAAAATTAATAAAATTTTTTTCATTCCTTCCCTCCTCTTTTCTTGTCTCTTGACTTTTTATATTATAACTTTTTTCCTTTCACCAATAAAACAAATTGTCCACTTATTAAAATCTACATAATTTATTCGTTGCCTCGCAAGAAAATTTATATGAAATCATTTTGTTTTTCTGGTTGGTAAAGGCCTCAATTTTCTGGATGGAATTAAACCAGGAGACAAGCACATGGGATTAGAAAATAAGATTAAGCGAAAGATAGCTGATTTCACCTGTATCCATTTGTCGCTTAGATTTGCTTTCTCTTGTAGCTGTTCAGTATATTTTATTTACAGCCGTTACCTTTTCTTCTGGGATATATTCCGCATTCTGTAGCCAGAGTCGGGCCATGGAACCTGAAAAGAGGCTTTAACAAGCAGGATGAAGTATCTTTTCCTTGAACAGCGGAACGATTTGCGGCCACGAACTTGCCCCAATCCTTCAGGCGAATAAGATACATCTGATGTCGCATCCCTCCAGAGGCAAATGACAGTAGCAGGTTAAAGGAATTACACCTTCAAAAGGTTTAAATTTAAGGTTTAAATTTATTAAAAACAGCCCCACCATTTCCGACCATGAAAAAAAATTGCTGGAAGCTGGGTTTTTTGAGTCGACCAACTTATACTTGAACCAAAGAAAAAAATTTATAAAATAAATCTTAAAAAAGGCAAAGGAGGTATTATGCAATCCAGGGTTTATTTTCGGAAGCTGAGTATCAAATTAAGGGAAACTATCATCAAAACTTTAATCTTGGGTTCCGTATTGCTGGCCATTTTCTTTATGACCTATGCAGGTTTAACTTCAGAGGAAAACCAGAAGCCGACCATGGCTCCGGTTAGCAAAGCCTTTCTTGACCTTCAGAACAAACAACTCAACCAGATCAGGTATACAGCCGAAGGCTATCCTCTGGGCTGGATACCTGACATCCATGATTTTTCCTATTTAAACTCTCTAACCTTACAGAAACCTCTTCTGCTAAAAGCCCTTCCGCCTGTTTATGACCTGAGAAATCAGAACAAACTAACCCCCATAAAAAACCAGGGGTCCTGCGGTTCCTGCTGGGCCTTTGCCACCTATGGTTCGCTTGAATCATATCTCATGCCCAATGAAATCAAAGATTTCTCCGAAGAAAACCTGATTGATAAACACGGCTTTGATTACGGACCATGCGACGGTGGAAACTGGACTATGGCCATGGCTTATCTAGCGCGCTGGGCTGGCCCAATTAATGAAAGTGATGACCCTTATCTTCATGCTGAACCGCAGCCGGTAAAACATGTTCAGGAATCTATTCTTATACCCGGACGTTCTGATTCACTTGATAACGACCTCATCAAGCAGATGGTCATGTCTTATGGGGCTGTTTACACCAGTATGTACTGGGTGAGCAGCTTCTATAACTCCACTTATAAAACCTATTACAACACAGGGACACCGGAAGGGGGACATGCGGTGGCAATTGTCGGGTGGGATGATAACTTTGAGGCCAGTAAGTTCAACAACACACCTCCTGGCAACGGCGCCTTTATCGTCAGAAATAGCTGGGGAGGAAGCTGGGGCGAATCAGGCTATTTTTACGTCTCTTATTATGACGCTTATCTCGCCAGGGGTTCCAGCGCCATAATTAAAGGGGAAAATGCTAACAACTATCAGATCGTTTACCAGTATGATACTCTGGGCTGGGTCTCCACCTGGGGTTATGGACAGGAAACAGGCTGGATGGCTAATATTTTTCAGGCCACCGAAAACCTTCCTGTTAAGGCTGTAGGTTTTTATAATCCGGGCCTAAATGCCAGTTACGAAATCTATGTTTACAAGAATGTCTCGCCCGGACAGCCACGCTCTGGAACCCTGGCCTCCACCAAAGCCGGCACCATCTCTTTACCAGGCTTTTATACTATTGTCCTGGACCAAGCTGTACCGCTAACCTCAGGTCAGTATTTCTCCGTGGTTTTAAAGCTGACTACTCCGGGCAGGAATTATCAAATCTGTGCCGAAGGTCGCTATGCAGGTTACTCTTCAAACGCAGTTTCTAACCCTGGCTTTAGCTTTATCAGCAGTAACGGCAGCAGCTGGACTGATTTTGGCGCCTACGACCCTGATGGAGATGGACAGGGCTGGGATGTCTGCCTGAAGGCTTACGCTGGGCTCGACCCTCTTTACCCACCTCTGAACCTGAACCTGATACTTCTAGAAAATAACCTCATTTTCTTTAAGGAAAAAATTAACCGCCTGACCTGGTCTGCCAACCCAGCCAACACTATCCCACTTACCGCCTATAGAATCTACCGGAAAGGGAAAACCGATAGTACTTTCAATTTGATTGCCACTGTCGGACCAAACCAGTTCAGTTATGATGACCGGGCCCTGAAAAATCCGGCTGATTATTCTTACCAGGTAACAGCGGTAGATGCCTACAACCGCGAAAGCGACCCGGCGGTGCTTCTGAGCAGCGCTTCTACCGCCCTTAAACAGAACCTGCCCAGGCCTTACCGGGGTAAAATGGTCAGCCACAGTCTGTCTGATAAAAATTGATGAGGTAAAACATGAAAAGACATACCATCATAATTTTTCTGGTTCTGTCAGTTATCGTCCTTTTAAATTACAATCTTGAAGCCTCTGATAAGCTAGGCTTTGACCTGAGCTGTACTTTTGGCTTGAGAACTCTGAATAACGCTGACCTGAAAGAGGTTTATCACAACGGGACTAATTTCTATCCTTCATTAAGCCTGAACTGGCACGGTCTGATAGTCGGGCTGGCATATGAAGCCGGCTTTAAGAGAAATGGTTTAATAGGGATTTATCAGGAACCCGCTTCCCTTTCTGTCTCCGGTCCAGAATTTTTCCTGGGTTATGAATTCAACCTGGGCCCCATCGCTCCCTACCTGAAAGCTGGATATGGCCTTTATTCCTACAACCAAAAAATTACCAGCGAATATCTGGAAGACTATCCGGTAAAAGGCACTCAGGGCACGTTGATGTTTGGCGGCGGTTTGAAAATCTTCCCCGTAAACAGGCTGTTTATTGCTGCTGAGGTGCGCTACAACCAGATAAAAGTCAAGCCCTATGAAGTAGAAGTGGATGTTGGAGGACTCAGGCTTAACGGTGGATTGGGCTTCAGGTTTTGACCTCTAAACCTGAAAAAGTGTTCGTAGCGTTTTCTGATTTAAATACTAGTGGATTAATTTAATTTTACGGGCTGAAGTTAAAATTCTCCCAGGCGGAAGCCATTGTCTTTCAGCCATTTTCTCTTTATGCGGTAATCGGGGATATAACGGGCCAGCAAACCCCAGAAAGCCCGGGAATGGCTCTTTTCTTTCAGATGGACCAGCTCGTGCATTATCACATAGTCTACAATTTCCGGTGGAGCTAGGACCAGGCGCCAGGTTAAACTGATTGTTCCTCGGGCCGAGCAGGAACCCCAGCGGGTGCGGGCTGAAGACAGGCGGAAATTTTTAAACTTAAAGCCATTTTGACTGGCCAGCTGCTCCAGTCGCCGGCTGAGGTAGGCTCTGGCCATCTTGCGGTAGAGTTTCTCAAACAATTCCTGCCCTCGGCTCTGATAAGCCTCAGACAGGATAAAGGCCTGACCGGTAAAGGTCAGGGCCGGCACTGGTTGAGGTCTTAAAATCAGGGGAAATTCCTGCCCCAGATAAAGAAATCTTTCTCCGGTTACAAAGCTTTTGGGTTTCATCAGGTGTCGCTTCTGTTTCATCTCAGCTAATTTTTTTTCAATCCAATTGCGATGCCTGCGAATCACTCCCTGGATTTCAGAATCAGGCAGATACCAGGGGGCCCTGACCACCAGCTCGCCCTGCCGGTTAACTTCCAGTGCCACTGTTTTTCTTCTGGACCGGATTATTCTGGCCATAGTTAAAACACCTTGCCTCAACCTATATCTAACAATTTTAAACTAAAAATTAAAAAAAGAATTAAATAAAAAACAAAAACAATCGCAAACGAAAATAATTAAAGCTGATTGAAATCCTTTTAAACCACTGACCCCTTATCAGGTTTTAAAGCCAGCCAATAAATAAAAATCTTAATAAAAATTTTCCTGTAGCCAATTAATCAAATTTCTCCGGAAGCTATTTGGCCGGACCTTTCAATTCGTAGGTCGCCAGTTGGCCGAGTCTTTTTTCTGCCCCACCTTCTTTCAGCCATTTCTCGGCCTCCCGGTCGCCAGAAAGATAAGCCCGCCAGAAAGCCAGGCTCAGTTCCTTAATCATTTCCTGAAATTCTCGGTCTTTTTGTCCGGCTCCTGTGGTTTGAGCCAGGCGGGGTCGGCCGGAGAAAATCATATGGTCTCCACCATTAAAAATTACCAGATACTGGTCCGAACCGTTAATATGGTCATAAGGAATCCTTCTGTCCCCAGCCCTGGTTTCACCAATCGGGCTGTCATCCAGAGTTCCAGTCATGTGCAGGCAGGGAATTTTTATCTGGCTGTAAATTCTGTCCAGATTTTTCCGGTTGGCTGGAACTGGGGCACTCATGGGTATAGCTGCTTTTATCCGTTTATCGGCAAAAGATAATTCCCGCCCATGGGGCAGAATTATAAGCTGTCCAGCCAGAAGCAAGGTGGTGTGAGCCCCAAAAGAATGCCCGGCCAGGCCTACTTTTTCCATGTCAATCAACCCTTTCAGGGGTCCTTCTTCTCGGTTTAAAGCTTCCAGCCTGTCCAGGCAAAAGCTGACATCTTTGGCTCGCTCCACCGCGTTCATCCCGTTAGCCGCTGCTTTTTTCATCTCAGCCAGTGGTTGTTTTTTGCCTTTCCAGACCTCTTCATCGCTTCCGGGGTGCTGGAGATGAACCGATATCAGCCCGTTTTCTGCCCAGAACCGGCCTAAATATTCATAACCTTCTCTGGAACCACCCAACCCGTGAGAAAATATAATGACGGCCGTTGGTTCCTTTTTTCCAGCCGGATAATAAATCTTAACCGGAAGCTGTCTCTGGCGAGTGGCATCCAGCCAAACCTCTCTTAAAACTTTAACTTCAAACCTGGCGCCCGGCTCAACCTGTAAGATAGCATCGGTTAATGAAGCAGCTGACAGGTGGACACTACCCGTCAGCCCTAAAAAACAGGCGACCGTCAGGCTGAAAAAAGCTGCCGAGAAAAACGTTAAAAGAAAAATGTTTTTCTGATGAATCTTTTTCCTAACCATTCTTTCTTCTCCCTTCTTCATCGGTCTGCCCAACATCTTAATGGAATAAATATGTCTAAATTAATTAGACCTTCTAGCCAACTTTTTCTTGGACATTAAATATTATCATTCACGTTTTATAAATTACTACCAAGCTAATGATTTTCTTCCCACATCTGGCTGCCCTGCTCGTTTTGAGCCTTCAGTCATACTTAGGCTAAATGCTTGAAAAATAACTTTTTGAGTAATCTTTACTTTTTGATATAATACGAAAGTAAAGTAACAAATACCTTAGGAAAGAAACGGGGGATTAAATTATGTCCGAGAAAGAGGATATGAGCATGAAAACGCAAACTAAAAAACTGGAAAAAGTTCCAACTTTTATCAAAGGTCTTGACAGCATTCTGGAAGGCGGCCTGCCCAAGAACCGGGCAACCCTGGTGTTAGGTTCTCCCGGCACCGGCAAAACCAACCTGGCACTGGAATTTCTTTACCACGGAGCCTCTGATAATGAGCCCGGAATTTTTCTGGGCTTTGAAGAAACTAAAGAAAGCCTCAAACAGAACGCCTGGAGCTTCGGCTGGGACCTGGAAGCCCTGGAAAAGGACAACAGGCTTTTCATCATAGAAGGCCGGTTAAAACCAGAAATCTTAGTTTCTGGTAAGTTCAGCTTGAAACCTTTGCTTTCCATCATCAGCCATAAGGCTCAAGAAATGAAAGCGAAACGTCTGGTGATAGACGCTCTTGATGTCCTGCTCCAACTTTTAGAAGAACCTTTCGCTGTTCGTTCAGAATTGCACTACCTCAACCACTGGCTGAGCCAGCAGGGGCTGACCACCATCCTGACCTTAAAACCCCGCGAAGATGGTTCCCGGCTTCAGGACTTTTTCATGTCCATAGCTGACTGTGCTATTGTTCTTGACGCCAGAGTGTTAAATCAGATTACTACAAGAAGATTGCGGGTTATCAAATACCGCGGCAGCAGCTTTGGTCGCAACGAATATCCTTTTGTCATAACTGATAAAGGCTTACAAACCATACCGATAACTTCCATAGAACTAAAGCACAAGCCTTTCAGTACACGTTTTTCTACTGGAATCGAGCGTTTGGATCGTCTGCTTGATGGCGGGATATACCGGGCCTCCTGCACTCTAATCGCTGGAGAGCCTGGAACAGGAAAAACCTTGCTCACCACGACCATAATTCAGGAAGCCTGCCGTCGTGGGGAAAAAGCTATTTACGTCAGTTTTGAAGAATCCGACCAGGCCATCATCAACAACGTTCGCAGCGCTGGCGTTGAGCTAGGACCATACATCAAGTCGGGACGCCTGCATTTTATCACGGCCATGCCTGAAGCCACCGGAGCCGAAGAACATCTTCTTAACTTGATAAACGCAGTGGACCAGTTCAACCCCCAGCACGTGGTAATTGATGCCATTTCCGCCTGTTCTCGCATGGGCGGCACACAGGCAGCTTACGAATATCTCATGCGGGCCCTAAACCTGCTTAAGGAAAGGGGAATTACCATTCTGCTGGTCAACCAAACTTCTGGCTCTAAGGCTCAGCTGGAGCTTTCAGGGATCGGTATCTCCTCTATGATTGACACGGTGATTTTCCTGTCTTACGTCCATGGTGAAGGTGAAACCAACCGCACCATTCAGGTCTTAAAATCACGCGGGTCGGCTCATTCCAACCAGATTAGGGAATGCCTCATCACTGATGAAGGTATAAAAATCATAGATGCCTACGTGGGTGAGGCCGGTGTGCTGACCGGCACAGCCAGAAAAGTCCAGGAAGCCCGCGACCGTCTGACCCAACTTCGCCAGGAAGCCTTGCTTAAGTCCAAAGAGCTGGAACTGGCCCGGGTCAAGGCCGTTATGGAAGCAGAAATGAAAAGACTTCAGGCTGAGGTAGAAAGCCTGACCACAGAACTCAAAGCTCTTAAGATGGAACAGGAAATAAGCCAGGAAGAACGCAGAAAACGTCAGCTAATCAGGGAATATGAAAAGAATCATAAAAGATTTTCCACCGGCAATAAAAGAAGATAAGGCTGCATTTTAAATAAAAGACAATTGAATCAGGAAGGGCTAAATGGGAAAGAAAAAGTTTAAGAAAGGGAAAAGTAAACCTAAAAAAGGTCTCAAGCCTGAGTCTGTTGCTTTTGAACTAAGGCTCTACATAGCTGATAGCGAAATTAACTCCCGAAAAGCAGTTGACCTGTTGCAAAAATTCTGTGGCCAGTATCTGAAAGAAAAATGTTCGTTGACCATAATAGATGTTTTTCAGGATTATAAATCTGCCTTAGAAGATAATGTCCTGGTAGCTCCTACCCTGATCTGGTTGAAAAAAGACACCCCAGCTTTTCTGATGGGCAGTTTTGAGTGGCAGGACCTGTTTGATTTCTTTGGACTGTCAGAATCAAGGGGAGGGGAAAAATGACCTCTCGCCAGAACAATTCTCTAACTGCCCTCAAAAAAGAAATCAAAAGGCTGGAAAAAGAACTGGCTACCACCAAAGCGGCCCTGGAAGCCATTCTCGGAGGGAAAATAGATGCCATAATCGGGCCTGAATGTCCTTACGTCCTTAAAGCCAAACAGGCAGAAGAAGAAATCAATAGGCTCCTTGAAGAAAAAGATGCCCTGATTAAAGAAATACATCATCGCGTCAAAAATAACCTACAGATTGTGGTCAGTCTGTTACACCTCCAGCTCACACATGCCACAAACCCGGAATCGAGAGACAACCTTTTAACCCTGCAGAACAGAATCAGAGCCATGGCGCTGGTCCATGATATGTTCTACAGAACGGAAAACATGGCCTACCTGAACCTGGCGGATTACCTGGAGCGGATTGCCATCCATTTATTTAATGTCTACCGGGTTGATGAAAAACGCATAAAACTCAACCTGGAACTTCAACCAGTAGAAGTCAGCATCAACATCGCCATACCAATCGGGATGATTCTGAATGAACTGGTCTCCAATTCCTTAAAACATGCGTTTAAAAACAAGGACACCGGAGAAGTTCGGCTGATGTTATCCTCCGACGACGGCACTTCCTGCCGCCTGATAGTCCAGGATGATGGAATAGGTCTGCCTCCAGGCATCAGTCTCAACCAGCCAAACACTCTGGGTTTGGAAATAGTCCGCCTCCTGATCGAACAGATTAACGGTACTATAAAAAAACTGGACCTCCCTGGAACAGCCTTTGAGCTCAAGTTTAATAAATTCCTCCAGTGAGACCTTTCCGGGAATAATTTTATTCCAGCCGACAAACTGGCTCTGACGATTTACTTCTTTTGGTCCTTCCGACTTTTAAATGGGTAAACTCGGAGAATCATAATTTTCAATGAGCGAACAGAGGACTCAATGATGAAGGTTTTAAAAGATGGTCGGAAAGAAACGTTCTTTATTTTGTTTATATTTCTTCAATTGACTTCATTTTCGATGAGTTGGCCAAGATTCAACTTAGATTTAAGGAGCCAGGAATCTCTCATTTTTACCCACAATATAGCCGGATGAGCCCTTCTCAAATTTTTTTGCTCCCACGCTTGCTTTCCCAATAAGACACCCGGAAAGCCAAATGCAAAAAGTTTGAGAAACTTCTCTGCTATTCCAGTCAAAACGTTTCCAACTTTTTTGATTTGACTTAGGTCTTTTCAATATTTAAAGTAAGATAAGAACTTCAGTTTGGGAGATAATAGATGTCCGGCGCCGGGCCGAGAAATTATTAC
>JACIYK010000010.1 GCA_014359965.1 Candidatus Aminicenantota bacterium | reverse complement strand
GTATTTTCCAGACTAGAAAATTGACCAAAGCAGTTAGGCCAGACTCTCCTCTACCATTTTTCCATTACTACTCGGAAAACTAACCTGAAACGAAATTTCTGGCCTCAGGCCTCATGAATTGTTTCTTTAAAAGCCTAAAAAATTGTCAAGCTAACATCAGCTTTATCTTTTTAATAACCAGCAATTAACACAACCATCCAGAAAATAAATTGTAAAATTCATAGGAGGTTAATGCTCATGCTAATCTAAAAAATTGACATCGACAAGTTCTAAAAAGCTTAATTTTCTGAATAAGTAAGATGACGTTTAGAAGAAAGCTAAATATTCATGTCAAAAGCCCAAACATCAGCTTGCTTATTACGCTGAGCCGGATTCTTCTTGACAAACTCTGGTTTACATGATTTAATTCTTATGTTTGTAAATTTAATTTAAAAATGGAGTTGAGTAGGGTTTTCTTTCTTTAAAATGGAAAAAATTTCCCACCCTTATATCCGCAAACATTCTTTTTTTGGTGTCCTGGACAAAAACCTCAAGCGCCTGGAAAGCCGCCTGGGTGTTGGTCTGGCTGTACGTGGTGACCGGTTAATTATGACTGGCGATCCAGAGAAGCTTCAGTTTGCCAAGATGTATTTTGATAAAATTCAGGAACTGGAAGAGAAAGGTTATAACCTGCGTGAAGAGGACTTTCATATTGCCTTGGACTTGATGGAAGAAAACCCGGGCCGCCTGGAAGATTATGCTCCGTCAGAACCGCTTTATCTCCAGCGGAAATCCGTGGCACCTAAAAGCCTCAACCAGCAAGAATACTTGCGGGCCATTAAAGAGTATGACCTGGTTTTTGGTATAGGTCCGGCGGGTACAGGAAAAACCTACCTGGCCATGGCCATGGCTCTTTCCTACCTGCAGAGTAAACAGGTAAACCGGATTATTCTCACCCGGCCAGCGGTGGAAGCCGGAGAAAGGTTGGGCTTTCTTCCAGGTGATATGTTTCAGAAGATTAACCCCTACCTCAGGCCTCTGTATGATGCACTTTTTGACTTGACTCCTTACGAACAAGCTAACAGGCTTATTGAGAGAGGCATCATTGAAATTGCCCCCCTGGCTTATATGAGAGGTCGAACCCTCAATTCTGCCTTTATCATCCTGGATGAAGCTCAGAACACCACCCGGGAACAAATGAAAATGATTCTTACCAGACTAGGGTTTGACTCCAAGCTGGTAGTCACGGCCGACGTCACCCAGATTGACCTGCCGCAGCCCCGCAAATCCGGTGTGCTGCAGGCCATAAAAGTATTATCTTCTATACCAGAAATTGCCTTCGTCTATTTTAATGAGAAGGATGTCGTGCGTCATCCTCTGGTGGGCAAAATTATCAAGGCTTACGCCAGAGCCGAATCTAAGACCGTTTAATTTCAGATGAAAATTATCCGTTTTGAGAAGCTGAGTCTTTTTAAGGGCAGCAACATTCTCCCCCCTAAAAACAGACAGAAAAAAGAAACTGCTTCTATATTAGGCTTGGTTTTTAGTAATCCCATTTTTTACATTGTTTTATTCTCCGCCATCATTTCTTTTTCTCTTTCTTTCTTTCCAGCACGCCCCCTGCCTATGATCAAGGTAGGAGAAATTGCCACCAAGGATATTATTTCTCCTCTGGAAATAACCGTGGAGGATGTGGAAGCCACTGAAAAAAGGAAAACACAGGCTGAAGAAAGTATCCCCCCAGTTTATTTCTATAACCAGAGAGTAATCACCAATACTCAAGAAAAAATCCGTCAGTTTTTTACTTTTGGAAGAAATTGGCTGGCTACTTCACCAAGAAATATCAAGGAACTGCAGAAGAACTTTTCCGAAACTTTCGGTCTGGACCTGGATGAGAACACAATATCAGGCCTGGTAAAATTAAAGTTTTCAAACGAACTGGAACAGCTTTTACAGGATGTCATTTCACCTATTCTCAAACGGGAAATTGTCCTTTCGCGCAATTTTCTTGATCACGGCGAAACTGAAAGGGGACTGCTTGTCATCAGAGGCAAGGAAGAGAAGTTGCTAAAGGTAGCAGACATCCTGGAGCTTAAAGAAGCCAGAACCTTACTGGCCTCTGAAATTAACGCCCTGGAACTTCCCGTCCGAACAAAAAGTGTTCTTAAAGTTCTAGCACCTATGTTCATAAGTCCGACCATTACCTATGACCAGGCCGAAACAGATATCAGGAGGTTAAGGGCCAGGAATTCAGTGGAACCGGTCTTTTACACCATAAAAAAGGGTCGGGTCATCATTCGCAAGGGCGATGAAGCCACTGCTGAAACTATTAAGCAAATTATTCTGATTAATCAGAAAATCGGTCAGCAAAAATCCTGGATAATTAATTTTATCGGTTTATTTATTCTTTATCTGATAATTTTCTTTCTTATCTGGGAATTCTTTCACCAAGCAAGCCCACGGGAAAATAGATTAGCTCTTTTCAATATGACTGGTTTTAGCTTATTGGCGAGTTTTGTGATCTACAAAGCCAGTCTGTTTATAGCCGAGGCGCTGAGCACTTCATTCAGCCTGATTTCTTTAGAAAAAGAGGCCCTGGCTTTTGCCACCCCATTTCAAACAGGAACTTTTCTTTTCGCCGTCGGATCTTCTCCGGAATTTTCCATTCCCTTCTGCCTGTTTAACAGCCTGTTGGCTGCTCAAGTCCTGGGAAATGATTATTATATTTTACTTTTTACCTTAGTTGGAGGCATTGCTGCAATTTACGGCATGAAATATTACTTTACCCATACCAGAAGCGCTGTTCTGAAGGCTGGCCTGACTTATCTGGCACCCCTTCAGATTATCCTGGTCATCATCTTTCAAATGATCCGTGATGAGTTCAATAATTTCTCCTTCCTCGGGACAGCTATTTTCAGCGGCATGGCAGGAGCTCTCTTGAGTGCCGCCATAGCCTTCGTGCTTATGCCGGTTTATGAGTCCATCTTTGGCATCTTAACTCCTTCCAAACTTCATGAAATTACCAACTCTGACCTGCCAATTTTTAAAAAGCTAGCCATTGAAGCTCCAGGGACCTATCATCATTCTTTGATTGTCGCCACTCTGGCCGAAAAAGCAGCCGAAGAAATAAAAGCTGACCCTTTGCTGGTTAAGGCCGGTGGGCTATACCATGACATTGGCAAATTAAAAAGGCCTGAATATTTCAGCGAAAACCAAAGTTCAGGCTTGAACGTGCATCAGGAATTAACCCCATCCCTGAGCACTCTGGTGATCATCAACCATGTCAAAGATGGAATTGAGATGGCCAAAAGCCTTAAACTGCCAAAGAGAATAATAGATATTATTGCCCAGCACCATGGCACGACCATAGTCAGGTATTTCTTCCAGAAAGCCAAGGAAAAGTATAACCCTGAACTGCACAAGATTGAGCCGGAAGATTTTCGTTATCCGGGACCAATCCCCAAAAGTAAGGAGGCGGGTTTAATCATGCTGGCTGATTCAGTAGAAGCCGCGGCCAGAAGCTTAAAAAGTGTTACCCGAGAAAAATTAAAAAGATTGATTACCGAAATTTTCAACAGCCTTCTGCAAGATGGTCAGTTGGACGAGTGCGGCTTTTCTCTTAAAGAACTCCGGTCTGTGGCTAATTCTTTCCTATCCACCCTGGATGCCATTTACCACCCACGACCCGCTTACCCCGGCTTTGATTTTGAAAAGGGTTTAGAACATAAAGAAGGAGTAAAGAAAAACAATGGTGGTAATTATAAACAAGCTGAAGAAAACCCCAGTTCAGACCGGAAAGATTAAAAACCTGCTCCAGAAGCTCTGTCGTTATTACGGGAAATCTGGAGCAGAAGTAGTTCTCACTATGGTTGGACCAAAAACTATTCATAAATTGAACAAGAAATACCGCCACCGGGACAACCCCACTGATGTTTTGAGTTTTCCCTTAAACGAAAAGGGGCCAGATGGTCGGTTCTATCTGGGCGACATTATCATCTGCCCAGAAGTAGCCGGCCGACAGGCCAGAAAACAGGGACATTCTCTGCAGCAGGAAGTGGAGATTCTGACCATTCATGGGTTTCTGCATCTGCTTGGTTATGAACACTTTGCGGGCATGGAGGAAGAAGAGGCAAAAGTGAGACCTATGTTTATCAAAAACTACCAACCTCAGGAGAAAAAAGGGCGTTAGGGCCATGATTGGTTCTTACCTGGCTCTTTTGGGCTGGATAATTTGCTTCCTGATAACACTCTGGCTTTCACTCTTACATATTGTTTTTTCTTATTATTCCCCTATCGGTCTGGCCCGTATTTTAAGCAACGAAGAAAAGGCTTATCGCGAGGAGGTAATAGAAAAATATGACGAAGCCCGCCTGGTAGTGGACCTGGGAAGAAATGTTTTTCTGCTTGCTTTCATAGTCTATATGGTAGTCTGGTTTCCATCTTTCCGCTTGCAGCCTCTCTGGTTTTTTCTGAGCTTATTGGCTGCCTTCATCCTTCTTTTTGATTACCTGCCACGTTTTCTCCTGGCCCTGCTAAAAGACCGGGCTTTAAAAATATTTTTACCTTCTTACCGGATTTTCAAACTTCTTCTGACACCTCTGGTAGCCCTGTCTCTTCATTTCTTAACTCAAGAAGAAAAAAGACAAGCCCGCTGGCGGGAACATGAGGCCTCAGAAGAGGAAATTGAAACTTTCATCGATGAAGCTACCGAAGAAGGCATTATAGAAAAAGACGAAGATGAACTGTTGCGTGGAGTGGTGGAGTTTGGCGACCTGTTAGTTAGAGAAATAATGACTCCGCGCACCCGGATTGTGGCCATTGAACACCAGGCCAGGGTGGCTGAACTCAAAAGACTTTTCATCCAGGAAAAATTTTCCCGCATTCCGGTTTACCGGGAGCGTCTGGACAATATAGAAGGTATGGTCATGGCCAAAGATTTGCTGGAATTCAGCTCCCCAGAACATGACGACCGGTCCATTGATTTTCTGATTCGGCCAGTTCATTTTGTCCCTGAAACTATGGCCATCAAAGACCTGCTCAAAGAATTCAAGAAACTTAAGCAAAAACTGGCCATGGTGGTGGATGAGCACGGTGGCATCTCTGGCCTGGTAACCATGGAAGACGTGCTGGAAGAAATCGTCGGAGAAATTCATGATGAATATGATGTAGAAGAACCAGAAATAGTCCAGGAAAAACCAGAAACCTATTTGGTAAACGGAGATACTGAAATAGAAGAATTAGAAGAATTGCTGCAGACTGAACTCTCTGATGATAACTTTCAAACCATCAGCGGTCTGATAAACCAGCACCTCGGCCGACTGCCAAAAAAAGGAGACCGCCTTCAGCTGGGCAACCTGACTATTGAGATATTAGAAGTAGATGATAAAAGCGTTAAAAAAGTGCGCCTCTCCAGAGAAAAAGCTGTTTCTTCTGCTGAAACCAAAAAAAAGGAATAATGATGGACAAAAAGAAAAAACCCTCTGCAAAAAAAACCTATCACACGGGTTACGTGGCCCTAATTGGGCGGCCCAACGTCGGGAAGTCCACTCTGCTAAATTCTCTCATCGGCCAGAAAATTGCCATTGTTTCTGACAAGCCGCAGACCACCAGGGTGAGCATTCTGGGTATCAAAACTACAGAACGGGGGCAGATTATTTTTATTGACAACCCTGGCATCCACAAACCGCTGCACCTGATGAACAGACGAATGATGAACTACGTATATTCCTCGCTGGAAACAGCCGACCTGATTCTCCTCCTGATTGATGCCACCAAAAAATTTGGCCATGGTGACCAGTATGTGCTTAATACTTTAAAAAAGGTCAGCCGGCCAGTTTTTCTGTTAATTAACAAGGTGGACGCCATAAAAAAAGAAAACATCCTTTTGATTATTGACCAGTATAAAGACCTTTTCCCCTTTAAGGAAATTATCCCAATTTCAGCATTAAAAGGAGATAACCTGGACCGTCTGGAAAATCTGATCTACGATTACTTACCAGAGGCAGAAAAGATTTACTCAGAAGAAGAAATATCTGACCAGACAGAAAAATTTCTCCTCTCAGAAATCATAAGAGAAAAAATCCTTAACCATGTAGAAGAGGAATTACCCTACACCACGGCCGTAGTCATTAATTCCATAGAAAGAGAATCCCTGCCGGCTAAAGGCAAAACCAGTAGCCGGAAGAAAAATACCATTACTGAAACTCCGGCAGAAAAACAGCTGGTCAGAATTTCGGCTGAAATCCTGGTGGAAAAAGAAAACCACAAAGGAATCATAATCGGTCGCCAGGGTTTTATGATTAAAACCATCGGCAGTGAAGCCAGAAGAGAAATGGAAGAAATCCTGGAAAGCAAAGTTTTTCTAGAGCTCAGCGTCCGGGTACGAGAAAAATGGCGTGATTCAGAAGAAATCCTGGACCTGATTGAAAAACAGAAAGAATAAGCTCAAAAAAATAATACCTCTTCTCTCACCTTATTGACAACTCCTGCTTTTGATGAGAAAATTTTAATCCCCTGCGGTGAGTGTAGCTCAAGGGTTAGAGCACCGGACTGTGGATCCGGTGGTTGGGGGTTCGAATCCCCTCACTCACCCCATCCCATACTTAAAACTAGCTCCTTGCCAGCATGGATACCCTTGTATTTTTCAAACTCTCAACATCCAGGCCTAACAGGGCCAATCTGGAAAGCCCCAGCTGATAACGCGTTTCCATGGAAGCTATAACGCGCCTGACCTTAAAATCTACACCGGCACCTGATGACCGGGGTCAGCTTTCCGTCCTGACTAGATATAGCAAAAGACCTGAATAGTTGACGTCCAAGGCTCCGGACATCCCCTTTCATACCAGGAATCATTCTGAAGACAGAAAACATGTGGCCATTTATTCCCTGCTGCCGGTGAGAGAGCTGGTCACTTCTTCTGAAATTAACGGCAAGGCTACAGAGATGGTCATTCTCTAGGCTAGAAGCACGGGAAATGTGGAAGACGACAAGGCCTGACGCACCCAAGCTGGCCACCAGGCCAGAATGAGACCTGAACCACCTGCTCAACGAATGAGACAGGTTTGGCTGGCACCCGTTAACAGTCTTCGGAGATTTGAAGAAAAAAATTAGAGGCGTTTTTCTACCTGATTGATATTAAACAAATAAATGAATCCCGTCTTCTACGTTAGAGTTTTGCGGAGTTATTAATTCGTTCAACCTCTGTTAAGCCCTTTTAAAAAATTTTCAAATTTGCCGAACACACTTTTCCAGCTGCTAATTTTTAAAGGTTTGATTTTTTTCTGGCACATTGGGGCAGAAATATTGATAATAAAGATTGAAAATTGAAAGAGGAGGAGACAAATGCCAGGTTCAATTAAATTTTCCTCAGGTGACAAAATATTAGGCCCTGATAAAAAAATAGTCAGCACTCTTCTGCTGCTTATCTTCTGGCTAAGCTTAACCTCACTTGTTTACTCGGAAAATTGTTTAACCGAAGAAAAAATCACCCCGCCCGAAAAGTTTTTCGGTTTCCAGCTGGGCTCAGACAGAAAAATTGCCCGCTGGGATAAAATAGTTGACTACTTTCAGTTGTTAGAAAAAGAAAGCCCGAATATTAAAGTCCTGAATCTTGGCCCAAGCACCATGGGTCATCCTTTCCTTCTTTGTCTTATTTCTTCAGAAAAAAACCTCACCAACCTGGAAAAACTGCGAAATATTAACTTAAAAATATCTGACCCCCGCGGAATGTCTGAAGAAGAAATTAAACAACTCATCCAGGAGGCGAAAGCTGTGGTCTGCCAGTCTATGAGCCTTCATGCCACTGAAATCGGCGGCACCCAGATGGCACCGGAGTTGGCCTACGACCTGCTAAGCAGAAATGATGAAGAAACCCGGAGAATTCTGGATAACGTTATTTTCTTGCTTATTCCCTGTTTTAATCCTGACGGACAGGTTATGGTAACTGATTGGTATTACAAGACCCTGGGCACTGAATACGAGGGTTCTAACCTGCCCTGGCTTTATCATAAGTATGCTGGACATGACAACAACCGCGATGGTGACTTTATCAACCTGCAGGAATCAGTTTATGCGGCCCGCATTCTTTACCAGGAGTGGAAACCTCAGGCCTACGTGGACCATCATCACATGGGAAGTTATGGGCCGCGGCTTTACGTCCCGCCTTACTGCGATCCGATCAGGCCCTACGCTGACCCTTTAATCTGGCGGGAGCTCTCCTGGTTTGGTAGCCACATAGCTTACCGGCTAGAAGAAGCCGGTAAAACAGGTGTCATTAACGATGCCATGTTCCCGGGCTGGGGACATTTTGGCTGGCACTGGATAACGCCGTTCCATAACATCGTGGGCATGCTGACCGAGTCAGCCAGCGCCAGGCTGGCCACACCATTGTTTATTCATCCAGACCAACTGCGAGGGAATT
This sequence comes from Candidatus Aminicenantota bacterium, assembly GCA_014359965.1. Taxonomy (GTDB): domain Bacteria; phylum Acidobacteriota; class Aminicenantia; order Aminicenantales; family Saccharicenantaceae; genus Saccharicenans. The sequence goes on along the minus strand of JACIYK010000010.1, from coordinate 19,307 downwards.
CTTTGCAGTTCCCAGACTATGAGGCTCAGAGCAATTTTCCCCACCCCTGGCCTGGCGGCTGGTGGAGGTTGCGAGATATTGTGGAGCAGCAAAAGATTGCCGCTTGGGCTGTGCTGGACCTGGCAGCCAGGCACAGAGAGACCTTGCTTTACAACGCCTATCTTAAAGCTAAAAGACAAATTGAAAGGGGCTTAAATGAAAAACCGCGGGCTTTTGTCATTCCGGCTGAACAACATGATAGGCTAACAGCCGTAAAAATGATTAACACGCTTCTTCTAAGCGACATTGAAATTCAGGTTTCAGAGTCGCCCCTGCATGTTTCTGGTCTTACCTATCCTTCTGGCTCATTTGTTATTTCCCTGGCCCAGCCAAAAAGAGGACTTATTCTCAATCTTTTGCACAGGACTCTCTATCCCGATAATTACTGGACGCGGGACAGAGAGGGGAATCCCATACGGCCTTATGATTTGGCTACCCATACCATGGCTGAATTTATGGGTGTAAGAGTTGACCCACTGGAGGAAATGCCTGAAGGCCGGCTTCGCCTCCTTAATGAACCAGTAAAATTCAGTGGAAAAGTAGAGGCCGGTCCAGCAGGTTTTTACCTTGAGGGCCGCCTTAATGATTCTTTTACAGCCGTTAGCCTGCTGCTGGATGAGAAAATTGAAGTGTTCAGGATAGAAAAGAGACAGGACAAATTGCAAGCTGGAGACTTTCTCTTAGCCTCAGCGCCAGTGCCAGTCCTTCAGAAGATTGCTGAAAAAACCGGGGTGGATTTTCTGCCTCTAAGTTCCTGGCCAGAGACCGGAGTACACAAAGTCCGTCGTTTAACGACAGGACTTTACCAGAGATACTACGGCGGAAACATGGACGAGGGCTGGACTCGCCTGCTGCTGGAAAAATTTTCTTTCCCCTACCTGACTATCCGCGATTCGGACATAAAAAGCGGTCAACTATTGAAAAAAATAGACCTGCTCATCTTGCCCTCTGATTCGACTGATATGATTATGGGGAACCTACCACGGGATTCTCGTCGTTTTCTCAATACTCCACCTGAATACAGAAGCGGTCTCGGCCAGGAAGGCGTGGAGAAGCTTAAAGAGTTTGTCTCTAAAGGCGGCACTCTCGTCTGCCTGGGCAAGGCCAGCCAGCTGGCCGTGGAAAAATTTGAGTTAAACCTGCGGGACGTGGTTTCTGGCTTAAAACCAAAGGACTTTTTCTGTCCGGGCTCAACGGTCTGGGTTGAATACGACCAAGGACACCCACTGGCCTACGGATTGCCAGAAAAAGGACTCGGCCTGTTCTTCGAGAGTCCAGCCTTTGAGATTCTGCCAGCAGAAAACAGCGAGAAATACCGGGTTGTGGCCCGCTATGCTGAAAGAGAACTCCTGCAAAGCGGCTGGCTCATCGGTGAAAAATATCTCAGCCGGAAAGCAGCTGTTGTAGAAGTCGAATATGGTCAAGGAAAGATAGTTTTGCTTGGCCTGCGCTGTCAGAACAGAGCTCAGACCCATGGAACTTTTAAACTTCTCTTTAACACAATTATAAAATAACAAGGTACAAACCTGGCTAGATTATAAGCTCCTGGTTTAAATTCTGTTTCATTTTAGTTTTTTGCCCAAGACCAGCAACTACCCTAAAAAATTTCCTAATTAATTTTTCCAGTCAATATTAAGGCGTGTTCAGAAAAATATTTAAGAGATAATCTTAGTCGATTCTTGAATTTTTATAATTTCAAATTCACCTCAAAACGGAAGAAATAAATCCAGTCTTCGTCTTAAATATATGAGGATTTGATAAGATTTATTAAGCATTAAGCTTCAGAAATAAAAATAATCAAAATTATCTCAGGGTTTTAGGAACCAAGAATGAAATATAAAAAGCCAAAAATCTCTATCTCCCCCCGGTCCGTACGTTTCTGGCTTCTTTTTTCAGCAACTATACTGGCCGTTTTGCTGGCATCTTTTACTACTACTACGGCCGCGACCCGGGGAGCTTTTCCAGAAAACCAGAGTGTTTCCATTCAGTATAACCTGAAGACCGGAGATGTGCTCAGTTACCTGCAAAACCTGGACCTGCTCATCAGTCTGGTAGACAAACCTGAGGCCAGGTTCCGGGTAAGCCTGACCTGGGTTGTCAAGACTGTGGTCATCTCCGCCAGCGAAGAAATGGTCACACTTGCCTCCCAATACAATCTTCAGGAGAAAAAAATTTACGGCCAGGAGAAATTGACAAACGTCCTTGACCCGAAAGAAGCCGACAATCTTTTGCTGCCTTATCAGAATCTAAGTCCTTATTTTACCAGGATTTTTACCGTTGACCGGCATGGCCAGGTGCTGGATAACAGCTATAATTTCATCCAATCGCTGTCCTTGATAAACACCTTGATGACCAGGATAATGGCTATACCACCCATTTCACTTAACACCGGTGAATCTTATACTCTAGAAGAGGAAGGCGATGAATTAAAGGTCACTTTTAATGGCCTTCTGACCAGGCCACCTTTTGAACTCTATTCGTTTGTCGGCGGCCATCCCTCCGGTCTTGTGGTCTACCTGTTTAACAGGCATTATGGAGTGCCGGACAAACTGGAGTACACAGCTCGCTATCGAGCAGCCGGCCAGGCGCGGGAAGAGAAATTCTCACTGCTTTTTCTGGAGAAAAAGCGAGCCACAGCCGCAGAACTATTCGCCGACCAGGAAATCAGACTGGCTCTGGTCAAAGCAGCATTGCACAACCGGGGTCTTCACGTCCCGGCTGAACTAATTCGCGAACTTCTTTCTTGCCCTTATTCTGAGCTGCAAACTCTGGCTTCTGCTATCTGCTCTTTACGAGGCTTGCCAAACGGTTTAGACTTGAGGCCGTTTTTAAAGCATAAAAACCCGGTTGTTCGCTTCAATCTGGCTAAAGCTCTTTATCTTTATCAAAACGACTCCACCCTGATGAAAGACCTAAGCCAAAGCTCTGACAGTTATCTCCGCTTTCGAGCGAGAAATTTCCTGGAAAACAGCGACTACGTGCTTACTCAGAATCAAAAAACCATTCTCAAGATGCTCAGGCGCTGGTTTTACCAAAAAGATGAAAGCCTGTCTTCTGAGCTCTCTCGCTATCCTGTTCAGGAAATACAACGGCTACTGCCTGCTCTTAAACCTGAACCTTCCTATCAGGCCGGATTTTTCAAATTCTTTCTTTCCGAAAAAAAAGAAGACCGCAAAAGGCCTTTTTACCTCTACCTGCCTGATGACTACGACCCGGCTGAGAAATTCCCGCTTATTATCTATCTGGGTATGGGAGAAGGCCGGGGAGATATCGCTCTTCTTTCTTTTTACAACGCTTGGCAAAAAGAAAACGCTCTGGCTAAATACATCCTTGTAGTACCACAGGCTTATGGTCTGTGGTGGGACAGCCAGGTTGAAGCCAGCCTTAAAAAAATCTGGCGGGCTGTTTTTCAAAAATATAGTCTGGATACGAACCGCATTTTCCTGGCTGGTAGCTCCAATGGTGGGATTGCCACCTATTATTATGCCACCACTTTTCCTGACCGGCTGGCCGCTATAGCTGAAAATATGGGATTCCCGATGCTCAACCGCCAGGACTTTGACCTTTCAGATAACCTGGGAAAGTTGGGCAACCTTCTCAACAGCAAAATAATGATTTCTCATGGTCTGGAGGATGAACATATAACTCCAGAGGGAGATTTAAAGGCTTATGAGTATCTGAAAAAAAACAAAGCCGAAGTATGGTTTAAAGGCCTGAAGGGCAAAAGACATAATGTAGAGCCAGTGGAAATTATCAGCCTCATCAGAGAAATATTTGACGGAAGCAGCCGTGACCCTTACCCTCAGAAAATAAAATTTGTAGTCACTGAACCTGAATATCTCCAATGTTATTGGGTAAAAATTATTGAATATGAAAATCTGCCTGCTGAAGTTCAATCCACAGTAAAAGGGAATGAAATTATCTTGAGCACCAATCAGGTGAAAAGCCTCAGGCTTTACCTTGACCAGGCCCTGGTGGACTTAAGCCAGCCAGTAACCATAAAGCTTAACAGCCACGTAGTCTTTGCAGGATACATTCATCCCTCAACTGACCAGCTTCTTCTATCTACTCTAGAAAAAGCTGACCCCGCTATGGCTTATTCTTCTTTTGTCGACCTGAAACTTGAGCAATGATTAGCAGCGCATTAAGCCGGCTCATCGACTGAATTTGTTTTTTCGGCAAAACCAAGTCTTTTCACCGTCTAATAGGAAAATGTACTTCTGTTTTTTCTTCACTACGGTCAGTAGCAGGAGGGGGTTCAGGAGACAACCGGGAAATCTCTTTTCGGAGCTCCTCAGTCATTTCTATTTCCACAGCAGCTATGGCATCTTTAAGCTGTTCCACATTCCTGGCGCCTATAATCGGTGCCGTCACCGCCGGATGGCTGCCGACCCAGGCAATAGCCAGACTGACCGGGTTATAGCCATGCTGGCGAGCAAATTCAGTAAACTTTTCTGCCACCTCATAGACCCATTCTTCACCGTAACGCGTCTGATAAATCTTATTCTCCACCAGACGCCCAGAAGCTGGCTTTCTGTCCTTGCCGTATTTTCCGGAAAGAAGGCCAGCAGCTAAGGGACTGTAAGCCAGAACACCGAGTTTTTCCGCTTGGGCCATGGGTAGTATCTCAACCTCGGCCTGCCGCTTGACCAGGTTGTACACCGGCTGAATACAGGCCACTGGCGCCCAACCATGGAGAGCAGTAAGGCCAATGGCTTTTTCTACCTGCCAGGCAGCAAAATTACTGAGGCCGAGATAAAGAACTTTTCCCTGATGGACCAGGTCATCCAGAGCCCGGAGAGTTTCTTCCAGTGGCGTGATATCATCAAAACGATGGATGAAATAAATATCAATCCGGTCTGTTCCCAGGCGCCGAAGGCTGCTTTCCACCGCGTACATGATGTGGCGACGGTTTGCTCCCATAGCGTTAATGTCTGGACCTGTGGGGAAATAGACCTTGCTGGTAATCAAAACTTCTTCCCGGCAATCTTTAATCAAACGGCCTAAAATTTCTTCTGAACGCCCTCGGGCATAAAGGTCAGCACAATCAAAAATGTTTATACCTTTTTCCCGGCAGTAGGCAAACATTTCGGCTGAGGTTTTTTCATCGGCCTCAGCCCCAAAAGACATGGTGCCAAAGCACAATTCTGAAACTTTTACTCCCGTGTTGCCCAAATCTTTGTATTTCATTTTTCCTCCTTTGTTTTCTCCAGAATAAGTCCGTGTCCCCGGGGAAATAACCCCGGCAGAGAAACGGGCAGTCGACCGGCAATCCTCACTTCACCAAAAAGAGCTTTGGCTCCCAGTTCCTGGGTTTCCGGTGTGTTGCGATAAAGGCAAAGATAAGCATCCACTTCCGGAAAATGGCGCAGAAAATAAGGACTGCCAAAAGAAAGAACCACTAGCGGCCGTCCTGAGGCTTTTATTTCTTTTATGAGTTCTACATGGGCAGGTTCCAAATCTACACTTCCTTTATAAGCTCGCAAACTGGAAAACAGAGCCACCACCACCACATCTGCGGAGCTGGTCTCAGCCCGGGCTTCTTCCAGTTTCTCTTTTCCAGTATCACCATCAGCATAAAAAATCCGGGCTGCTGGAACTCGGGCCAGGATTTCTGAAGCAAACCGGCGACCGGCAAAATAATCTCCTGGGTCGCTGCTCAAAGACAGAACCACCATTCCTTTTCCTTCAGCCAACGGCAGCAGGTTGTTTTCATTTTTCACCAGGGTGATGGCTGAAGCAAAAGCCTTCCTGGCTATTTTTTTGTACTCTGGATGACCGAGAACCAGCGGCAGTCTCTCAAGAGAAACAAACCTCTGGCGATGTAGCCCCAGCCTGGTCTTAAACAGCAGAACCCGGCGCAGAGAATCTTCTACCTGGCTGAGGGGGAGCTCGCCATCCCTGACTGCTTTGACCAAATAATCGATGACCTGACGTGGGTCAGGCGGCAGGAGCAGCAGGTCCACACCCGCCTGCAGGGCTCTCAAAGCCGCTTCTTGCTGGCTGAAATAGCCGGTGATACCCCGCATTTCCAGAGCATCGGTTACAACCAATCCTTTAAAACCAAGCCTGTTCCGCAGAAGCCCGGTTATGATTCGGGAGGAGAGGGTGGCTGGAAGGCCGGGCTCAGTCTCTAAAGCTGGCACGTAAAGATGAGCTGTCATAATGGCTCCAACACCAGCTTCAATGGCTTTTTTAAAGGGATAAAGCTCAACTATCTCCAGACGCTCAAGGTCTGCTTTTATGGTCGGCAGCAGGCTGTGTGAATCCTGGTCAGTGTCACCATGACCGGGAAAATGCTTGGCTGTAGCTATCAGCCCGTTTTCCTGACATCCTTTGATGAAAGCCGCAGTTATCCTGGCCACCTGTTCGGGGTCCTCCCCCACAGAACGGGTGTTGATGATGGGATTGTCAGGATTGACATTGACATCCACCACCGGGGCGTAGGTCATATGTATGCCTAAAGCACGCGCTTCAACCGCCGTAACCCGGCCCATCTCATAAGCCAGTTCTTCCGAGTCGGCCGCTCCCAGAGCCATAAGCGGAGGGAAAAGAGTGGCCCCGGTAACCTGGTTGCCGGCACCTCTTTCCAGGTCGGAAGCAATCAAAAGTGGCAGTCTGGAAATTTTCTGGAAATGGTTAGTAAAATAAGCGGTTTCCAGGGCTTCTCCACCAAACAGTATCAACCCGCCCAGCTGATAATCTTTGATGAGCCTTTCCAGCTGCTGAAATTTTTCCTCCTGAAAATTAAAAAATTCTCCACTATACCTGGTCAACACCAGCTGCCCGATTTTTTCCCGCAAACTCATCCGTCTCATGGTTTTTTCTACCCAGTGCCTATCGCCTTCCGGCCAGCCTGGCTTCTCCACCATTTTGGGAGCGGTTGCGCAGCCGATCATAAATCCTACTAAAATTGTAATAATAAGCCACTTCTGAACATTTTTTTTCATCTGTTTTGTCTCCATACTTTGTCTCAGAAGAATTTATTCCATTTTCCCGATCCTGGCTTTTTTGTAGCTACTCCTTTGTTCCTTTTTCCTTTTATTAAACTTATTTTTTTCTCAGGTAGCAAGGCTGTCTCTACACTTCAACTACTGATTAGCCCAACACACATAAATCTTTTTACTGACCGGACTGCTTATCATTGTCTTTTTTACAAAAAATTCTCATCTTTAAGTTACCATCCTGATTTGAATATTTTCCTGATTTGAATATTTCTTCATCTCCGCACTATTATTTTGCTCACCTGTTCATCTAATAACATAACGGATAAGAAGTAAAATTGAGATGACATAGACCAGCCAGTGCACTTTCTTGGCCTCACCTTTAAACAACTTCATAATGGTGTAGCTAATAAAACCAAAAGCCAGGCCATCAGTAATGCTAACCGCCAGGGGCATTACCACGATGGTCAGAAAAGCCGGGATGGCTTCACTCACCTCATCCCAATCTATGCGGGCTACAGCCTTCATCATCAGAAAACCCACAATAATGAGCGGCGGAGCAATCACTGGATGTAAGACCTGATCTTTATAAACATAACTTCCTCCCACCATCTCAGCCAGCGGACTTAAAAACAGAGCAGCCAGGAAAAGAATAGAGGTAAACACGTTAGCCAGACCGGTTTTGGCACCCTGGGCTATGCCGGTAGAACTTTCTATGTAGCTGGTAACCGTAGATGTGCCAAGAAGAGTGCCTACCACCGTACCTAGAGAATCAGCCAGCATGGCCTGATTAGCCCGGGGAATTTTACCGTTTTTAATATAACCCGCCGTTGAACAGACCCCGACCAGCGTTCCAACCGTGTCAAACACATCCAGAAAGAAGAAAACAAAAATAATAGGAATCAATCCGCTTTTAAAAGCCCCAATAATATCAAGTTTTAAAAAAGTAGGAGAAATAGAAGGTGGGGCAGAAAAAAAACCATGAAACTTAACTACACCCAGAGGCCAACCAACTAGAGCTGTGATTAAGATGCCAAAAAGGATGGCTCCCGGAACTTTCCAGACCATCAGCACTGAAATTATCAAAAGACCGAAAAAAGCCAGTAAGACTGGTTTGCTCCCCATATCTCCCAGGCCCACCAGCACACCAGGAGTAGCCACCACAATACCTGCATATTCCAGACCTATCAAGGCAATGAGCAAACCAATGCCAGCGGCAATAGCATGCTTCAGGGAATCAGGTATTACTTCCACCAGCCGGCCGGCCAGACCAAACAAAGCCAACAGAGTAAACAAGATACCGGAGATAAAATTAGCACCAAGTGCCACCTGCCAGGAGTAGCCCATAAGACCGCAAACCGTAACGGCAAAGAAAACGTTGTGACCCATAGCCGGAGCCTGGGCAATAGGATAATTGGCCAGGAGACCGGTCAACAAAGTAGCAATGGCACTGGCCAGACAGGTAGCCACCATCACTGCTCCCCGGTCCAGGCCAGCTCCGCCCAGAATAGCCGGCTGAACAAAGATGATGTAAGACATAGTCATAAAGGTGGTCAGCCCGCCTATCATTTCCTGGCGCAGGCTGGTGTTCAATTCCTGAAGATGGAAAGTTTTTTCCAGCCAGGTCTTCATTTCCCCTCCTTGTGCTCTCAATTTAAATTCCTTTCAGGATAAAATATAAAGGCTATCCTTTTTGAATTTTTCTTCGCTTAAAACCGGAGAAATTTTTGCCGCCTGTTCTATTAATTTCCAGCTTTGCAGCAAGCTAAACCTCAGGTCCTTTAAACTACTTTAAATTGAACTCAATTTTCCAATCAAGATATCTGTTTCAGAATTTTATCAGGCTGAAAATCGGAAGTTCGGGATAAGCTTCCTTGATTTTCTCGCCACCAGAAAGAAAAGTAAGTTCTACCACAGCTTCAAAAGCCACCACTTTGCCGCCAAGTTCTTCCACCAGCTCAATAGCACTTACTCCGGAAGAACCTGTGGCGATTAAATCATCCACGATGATTACCCTCTCGCCTTTTTTCACACTGTCCACGTGGGCTTCAAAATATTCGACGGCGTATTCATTGGGCGCCAGGATGGAGAGCGTCTTTCTGGGTAATTTCCCCTTTTTTCTGATCAGGGTAAAGCCAAGCCTTAAATCACGGGCCAGAGCTGCACCAAAAATGAAGCCTCTTGATTCAATAGCGGCAATCCGGTCTGGCTGATATCGCCGGGCTATCTCAGACAGTTGGTCTATGACCTGGTTGAAAGCTGCTGCCTCCTGGATAATGGGAGTCAGGTCTTTAAACACCACACCCGGCTTGGGAAAATCTGGCACATCAACAATCATTGCTTTTAGATCCATCATGGCTATTATCCTTTCTTTGTAATTTGCTAATTTCTTTTTGTGTTTATCAATTTTTAATTTTGTAATTTTGTCTAAACATTTTTTGCCAAAATAACTTTGTGCAATTCAGGAAAATTTTCCAGCCCCCTGATAGTAATTTTTCTCTTTTCCTGGCTGATCACTTCTATACTCACTTCCAGCTTTTTAATCCCGCGAAAGGCTTGCCCCATTTTTTCAGACCATTCGATGGCCATAACTCCCTCGCCCAGATAATCTTCCAGTCCAAGGTCAGCAATTTCCTCTTCATCTTCCAGGCGGTAGAGGTCAACATGATAGAGGGGCAGGCACCCCTGATAAACATTAACCAGAGTAAATGAGGGGCTACAAACAGAACTTTCGTCTTCTACTCCCAGACCAGCGGCCAGTCCACGGACAAAAACGGTTTTGCCAGCACCCAGTTCACCTGTAAGATAAATCACTTCTTTCCCGCTCAGGCTCTGTCCAACATATTTCGCCAGAGCATAAGTTTCTTCTTCAGAATCAGTTTCAAAAACTAGAGTTTCAACCAGGCTATTCATCCTCTCCACCTGAAGCGATGAATTTTATAGCTGCCGGCAAGAATTTTATCAAATCAGTGGCCGTCAGACTTTTCTCCCCGATTTCCTCTGCTGCCAGGTCACCACTCAGTCCATGAACAAAAACGGCGTTTACCACCGCCTGGAGCAAATCATCTACTTGCATGACCTCAGAAGCAATCAAGCCCGAAAGCACATCACCAGACCCCCCAGTAGCCATCCCCGGGTTGCCTGTCGGGTTAATCATCACCCGGCCATCTGGAGAGACCACCAACGTCCTGTAGCCCTTCAAAACCAGAAATAATCTATGGCCCAGAGCGAATTCAGGCGCCAATTGCAGCCTGTTTTTTAAAACTTCTTGGGTACTGAACCCGGTCAATCTGGAAAACTCCCCAGGGTGCGGGGTAAGGACTGTTTTTGGCGGCAGCGACTTCAAGCTTTCCGGTCTGGAAGCCAGAATGTTTAGACCATCGGCATCAATAATCACCGGAATCTTGGAACTTTTTAACTTTTCCAGCAGGTTTAACACCAGGCAGGCGGTGGAAGCGTTAGTAGAAAGTCCGGGACCAAGAAGTAAGGCATCCTTCCCTTTGAGAAGCTCTAAAACCTGGGGTAAGGCTTCTTCCGAGATAGTTCGAGCCTGTGTTTCCGGAAGTGGCTCGGTCATCAGTTCCGGCATAAACCTGGCAACCTGCGGCAGGCAGCTTTCAGCTGTGGCCACTGTTACCAGCCCAGCTCCCATCTTCAGAGCCGCCTTTCCAGCCATGGCCGCAGCACCAGCCTTGCCAAACGAACCAGCCAGAATAAGCAAGTGTCCGTACGTGCCTTTATGCGTGTCCCTTTTACGCGGCTGAAAATATGGGACAAGCGTTTCCATTTCCACCAGTTCTAATTTCAATTTTCTATCCGCCAGGAGAAATGGCGGAATACTTATATCAGCTACCAGAAGCTCACCGACAAAATCTTCTGCTGGAGGGAAAACATGAGCTATTTTCGGAGCAGCCAAGGTTACAGTCAGGTCAGCCCGGACACAAGGCCCGATGATTTCAAAGGTGTCAGAAGAAAGTCCAGAGGGCAGGTCCACCGAAACCACCAAAGCCCCACTGCGATTAATCTCTTCCACCACTTCAGCATAGAGACCATTTAACGGGCTGGAAAGTCCAGTACCAAAAAGAGCATCTACAATTATTGGAGTGTCTTTAAGAATTTTCTTTTGTTTTTCCCAGGACACCTCATCCCGCACTTCAACAAGCGGCACACCAATCTTTTGGGCTATTCGCAGGTTCAGGGCCGCGTCTCCCTTAACTTCTTCTATCTTGCCTATCAGCAAAACCCTGACTTCCAGGCCCTGGTTAAAAAGATGGCGAGCCACCACCAGACCATCTCCCCCGTTATTTCCTTTACCAGCTACCACCACTACTCTATCACCTGGCTCAAGGCCAAGTTCATTTCTCAACACACCCACGACCTGAAGGCCAGCATTCTCCATCAGAATAGGTCCTGGCACTCCGAATTCTTCAATAGTCTTCCGGTCTATTTCTCTCATCTGAGCTGAGGTTAAAACTTTCATTAGCCACCTCTTTTTCCAGAATTAAAATATTATCACAAATATTCAGCAGTAAAAAAATTATTTTTATACTGCTCAGGCGACTATTACCAACCACTTCATATGCTTAAGATAAGCCTTTCTGGTGTTTATTCTAATAGTAACTTATTGAACCAAAAAGAAATAGCAAAAAATTATCAGAGGATTTTATGCTGATATTTCTTATATTAAGAAGAATTAATAGCTTGATAAAAACCAGCACTTGTGATAGATTTAAAACAAACAAATAGCTTAGTCTGAAAAATAATTAAAATATTCAGAGGAGGTTTTCTATGGCCATAAGAATAGGAATCAATGGGTTTGGACGCATCGGGCGTAATATGCTAAGAGCTTCTTTTAACGACCCAGAGCTGGAATACGTGGCAGTTAACGATATAACTGATGCCAAAACTCTGGCTCACCTGCTAAAATACGACTCTGTTCTGGGTACACTCAAGGAAGAAGTAAAAGCCACAGAAGATTCCATCATCCTGACCGGAAAAACCATCAAGGTTTTGTCCGAAAAAGACATTTCCGGCCTAAAATGGAAAGACCTGGGAGTAGAGGTGGTTATTGAAGCCACGGGAAAATACACCAAGAGACCCGAGGCCATTAAACATCTGGAAATTGGTGGTGCCAAAAAGGTTATCATTTCCGCTCCCGCCACTGACCCGGATATTACCATTGTCATGGGGGTAAACGAAAAGGTTTATGACCCTGAAAAACACCATATCATTTCTAACGCTTCCTGCACTACTAACTGTCTGGCTCCTGTAGCCAAAGTCATTCATGAAAAATTCGGCATAGAAAAAGCTTTTATGACTACGATTCACGCCTACACCAACGACCAGAGAATACTCGATGCACCGCATAAGGATTTAAGAAGAGCCCGGGCGGCTGCGGTCTCTCAGATACCCACCACCACCGGTGCGGCAAAAGCAGTAGGTCTGGTGCTGCCTGAACTTAAAGGAAAAATTGACGGCCTGGCCATTCGTGTTCCCACTCCCAACGTCTCCCTTGTGGACTTAGTAGCCCTGGTCAAAAAAGAGACCACCGCTGAAGAAGTCAACGCCGCTTTAAAAGAAGCAGCTGAAGGCAGCCTTAAAGGAATCATCGAATATACTGAGGAACCACTGGTGTCAGTTGATTTCATGTCCAACCCCCACTCGGCCATCGTGGATGCTCTATCAACTAAAGTTATGGAGAAGAATCTGGTCAAAGTCATGGCCTGGTATGATAACGAGTGGGGTTATTCTTGCCGTCTGGTAGACCTGGTCAAATACATTATGAAAAAATAACTCCGGCTGGAGGCAAAAATGAAGTCTGTAGAAGAAATTGAAGTCAAGGGTAAGACCGTATTTCTACGAGTAGATTTCAACGTTCCCCTGGATGATAACCTGAACATAAGAGACGACACCAGAATTCGGGCATCTCTACCCACCATCAAGTATCTGGTAGAAAAGGGAGCCAGACTGGTAGTAGCTTCACATCTTGGCCGACCAAAAGGACAGTTCAACTCCAAAATGAGCCTGAAGCCAGTCTCTGTCAGGCTGGCTGAGCTTCTTCCCGGTGTAAAAATAATCATGGCACCTGATGTTATCGGCGAAGAAGTAAAGCGGCTCAAAGCAGAACTTAAAGAAGGTGAAATTCTTCTGCTGGAAAATGTCCGCTTTTACAAGCAGGAAACTGATAACGACCCGGAATTTGCCCGTCAGTTGGCTGAAGGCTGTCAGGTTTTCATCAACGATGCCTTTGGTTCCTGTCATCGAGCGCATGCTTCCGTGGTTGGCATAGCTTCCTACCTGAAAGAAAAAGCTGCTGGGTATCTGCTTAAGAAGGAAGTTGATTACCTGAGCAAAATAACTCATAACCCGGAAAAGCCTTTTGTGGCCATTCTGGGCGGAGCCAAGATTGAAGATAAAATTCCGGTGTTAGAAGGCCTGATAAACAAGGCTGATGTCCTGCTCATCGGCGGAGCTATGGCCTATACATTCCTTAAAGCCCAGGGAAAACAGGTGGGAAAATCTCTGGTGGAAGAAGACAAGCTGGAAGTAGCCAGCTCTATCCTGAAGAAGGCTGAAGCGAGTGGAGCTAAGCTGATCTTGCCTGTTGACCACGTTCTGACCACTTCAATTGACAGCCAGCAGGTAGTAGCTACTAGCGATTCATACCCCCTGCCAGAAGACCTGATGGGTGTAGACATCGGGCCGAAAACTATTGAAGAATACCGAAATCAGATTAAAACAGCAAAAACTATCTTCTGGAACGGGCCGCTTGGTGTTTTTGAAGTAGATGCTTTCTCTAAAGGGACAGTAGAAATTGCTAAGGCCGTGGCTGAATCAGGCGCTTTATCAGTGGTTGGTGGCGGAGATTCCATTGCTGCCATTCATAAGGCTGGTGTGGCTGAGAAAATAAGTCATATCTCCACTGGTGGTGGTGCTTCTCTGGAGTACGTGGGCTACGGCACTCTTCCGGGCATTGAAGCGCTTAAGTAAAAAAAGAACACAATCAACAAAAAAGTCAAAAATTTAAAAGGAGAAAGCAATTTTAATGGGTGGTTTAAAAAAACCGGTAATTGCCGGAAACTGGAAAATGCACAAGACTATCTCCGAGGCCAGGATTCTGGCTGAAGAGGTAGTTAGAAAATCTCCTGAAGTTTCAACCGCTACCCTTATCCTAATTCCTCCTTTTACAGCCATTGCTGAAGTTAAAAAAGTAGTCGCTGGAAGCCAGCTGCTGGTTGGTGCCCAAAACCTTTTCTGGGAAGACCAGGGTCCTTTCACCGGCGAAATATCTCCGGTGCAGTTAAAGGAAGCCGGTTGTCAGGTGGTAATTATCGGCCATTCTGAGCGGCGTCAACATTTTGGCGAGACCGATGAAACGGTCAGAAAAAAAGTTCTGGCTGCTTTAAGACACGACCTCATTCCTGTAGTTTGTACAGGCGAAACCCTGGAGCAAAGAGAAAAAGGTCAGACTCTGCCGGTGATTAAAAATCAACTGGAACAGAGTGTTTTTTCTATGGAAGCAGACAAATTTGAGAAAATTATTCTGGCCTACGAACCCATCTGGGCCATCGGCACCGGTCGCCACGCCACACCTGAACAGGCAGAAGAGGTCCAGTCTTTCATCAGAAATTTAATCGCTGAAAGGTATGGAAAAATTGTGGCCGATTATGCTATAATCCTTTACGGCGGTTCAGTGAAACCGGACAATTCCTTTTCTTTGATGAAAGAAAAGGATGTTGATGGATTTTTAATTGGCGGTGCTTCTCTTGAAGCTGAGTCGTTTGTGGCTATAGCCAGAGAAGCAATTCGCGCTTATGAGGGTAAAAAGTGATTACATTATTAGTGATTTTGCACGTGATTATTTGCCTTGTGCTCATTCTCTCTGTTCTGTTACAATCTGGCAAAGCCGCTGACCTGGCCGGTGCGTTTGGTGGAGTGGGCAGTCAAACAGCCTTTGGTCCCCGCGGTGCTCAGACCTTGCTGGGAAAAATTACTACTGTCTGCGCCATTCTTTTTATGCTTACTTCTCTTGGATTGTGGCTCCTGACAGGAAAAACCTCTTCTGTGGTTAAAGATATTAGGACCAAAGAAGTTCCAGCGGCTACTCAAACTGAATCAAAGAGAGAAACGAATCCGGCTCCTGCACCTCAGACTTCTGAGCAAAAAGCTGTGCAAAAAACTGAAGATCAGACAAAAAAATAAAGCTTGCAAAATGAATGCCGAAGTGGTGGAATTGGCAGACACGCTAGCTTGAGGGGCTAGTTCCCGCAAAAATGGGAGTAGGGGTTCGAGTCCCCTCTTCGGCATTCTTTTTTTTTTGCTCCAAAAGGCAATAATTATCAACTCAGTTTGGCCACCCAGAGGGCAAAATCTGTTTCTGGCAGAGCACCAGTTATGCGTCCTCTTTCCACATTTTTATGAAAGACAATAAATGTAGGAACTGCTTGAACACCCAATTGAACAGCTATCTGGGGAAATTTCTCAATATTAATTTTGATAACCATAAGTTCACCAGCTCTTCTGCGGGCCAGCCTTTCCAGCACTGGCGCCATCATATGACACGGACCACAGGATGGAGAATAAAAATCTATCAGTACCGGCAAGCTGGATCTAGAGATGAGGTTCATCGCTTGGGCCGGTTGAATCTCTAGCACATCACCCGGCCTCGGCAATGCACTGTGACATCGGCCACAAACAACTTTTTTTTCTAAATTAGATTGAACTTCAAGGGGATAATAGTTTGTCTGACCACAATTGAAACAAGAAACCTTTACCTTCTTGCTTTCCATCTCCACCTCTCACCATTTTTTGCTATTTTAAACTGAAAAATACTGCCGGGCAAGAGCAAAAAGGAACAATCTGGAAAACAGCCTTTGAAGATTAAAAGAGCAGGCTGGAAATTATGGAATTTGATAGTAAAAATTTATCTTCCGGGATATAAACCCGGCTGCCGCTCCATTTCAAGTCGCCTGAACTAACCAGCCGGTACATCCTTTTCTCATAGGCAGAAAAATCACAACCAGGATGGTCCACTTTAAGTTGCTCCCAGTCCAGACCGGATTTCAGGCGGAGTCCAAAGGCAATTTTTTCTTTCAGCCATTCTTCCCGGCTGAGGGAAAAAAATTCTTCAAGCCACAAAACTCCCTCCTCCAAGCCAGTCTGCCATTTTTTTAAATCAGCAATGTTTTTCCACCTTAGTAGACCTAAATGACTGGCGGCTGCCGGGCCCATTCCCAGAAAAGGCTGGTAATGCCAGTACTTCAGGTTATGAAGACACTCAAACCCGGGCCGGGCATAATTGGAAATTTCATAATGTTCATAACCGAGTTTATTTAAGCTGCTGGCATAGGCGGAAAAGCGCTCTGCCGCTAGCTCTTCATCTACCGGGTTTTCTTCCCAGATGGTTTTAAAGGGAACAGCCTCCAGCTCTTCCAGTAGATAAACTGAAATATGTTGGGGAGCAAATTCTTCCACAGCCTCAAGGTTGGCCTCCACAGTAGAATCTGTTTCTCCAGGTATGCCAGTCATAAAATCAAAGTTTACAGAGAGAAAACTAATTTCCCTGGCTTTTTCCAGTAATTTCCAGGTCATCTCCAAAGAATGTCTTCGGCCGAGAGTTTTTAATATTTTATCATCAAAAGACTGAATACCCAGACTGAGTCTAGTCACTCCGGACTCTTTCCATCCCTTTAGCCAATCTGGTGGAGCTTCTGGATTACACTCCAGAGTAATTTCCCTGATTTCGTGATAAAAAGAAGACTTAATCTCAGCTATGATATTTGCTGTCTCCTTTGGAGAAAGAAGCGAAGGCGTTCCCCCGCCAAAATAGATGGTCTCCAAAATCAACCCGGTCCCAACAAGCCTGGCTGCTGCTCCTATTTCTTTTCTGAGCCCCTCCAGCCATGCTTTTTTGCCTTCCTTATCAAAAGGCAGGCTGTAGAAATGGCAATAGGGGCATTTACTGGCACAAAAAGGAAAATGAACATACAGTCCAAACTTCGTTTCAATCTGGCTTATATTATCGAAGTGGCTTCGTAGCTCAGCCCAGGAAACTTTCATAGGATTATTTTATCTCAGCAAACAGGGAAGACCAATCTCAGGCGATAAAATTATTTGTCACTATAACGACAGTAACCAATAATGGCATAATAAAGTGCCCGGTCAAAAAAATTAACTATGCGATTATAAAGCTCGAGTGCCTGGTAAAGGTCAAGAACGCTATCAAGCAAACCTTCTGATTGAATCTTGAGCCAGAGCTGCATTCTTTCCAGGCACAGGGAAAGAAAAATTTCCGGCAGGCTGAAACCTTCAGCCCGGCGCTGACGACCGAGTTCTTTCCAGTAATTTTTGAGTTCCTCAGATTCCATTTCATAGGATATCCATTTCCCAAGCTGGCTGTAGACCACATAAGCCCTTTTGACTACTTCTTCCTCAGCAAGACCCTGGTATGATTTTAATTTAGGATGGCGTTTTACTTCTCTTAGATAAGCAGTAGCCAGGTCTAGGGCATTCTTTTCTATTATTTCTACCAGCTTGCGGGAAACGGGAGAAAGGAAAAACTGTTTTTGCAAATTATTTTCCATTTGCCCCCTCATTTTTAAATTTAGGCCCCAGCAATTGATATGTCAAGTTTAATAAAAAATTATCTTACTTTACTGGTTTTCAATTTTCTATCCGAACGAATGACTGGATCAAAAAAAAGCGCCCGGGGAGATTCGAACTCCCGACCTCAGGATTCGAAGTCCTTCGCTCTATCCAGCTGAGCTACGGGCGCTTAGTTTTTATGATAGTAAACACAAAGGAATTAAACAAGTGTCGGGAAATTGAAAAGTTACTTTTTTATTGTTTTGGCTCATTCGTCATAATTTGGTTTTTTGCGCGGCTTCTTTATTAATCCTTCTTTTCTCCAGATGAGTCTTTGTTCTCGAGCAAGATAATATTTATTAACACCTTACCTGAGTGGTTATGAAAAATACTTCCTAAGCGTTTTTTAAACAAAAAAGCCTAAGTCCCTTGAAAAAATCTTTTACTGGAATAACAATAAATTATTGACAGAAAAAAGCAAAATTCTTATAATTTTTGACGCTAATTAATACTGAGAATGGAGGCATTGTTTAGTGACTAGATGGAGGGGCTTTGTTAATCTTTAAAGGAGGAGGTGAGAGGAAGAGAGGGTCAAATCAGTCCTTAATTAATTCTCCTTTTTCAATTTGTTATCTTTTAAAACGAGGAAGGAGGTTATAATGAAAAAAAGTGGGCTCTTTTTAATCCTGTTCTTCTGTATATCTTTAGTTTCCTTCTCCCAGATTACCCAGACTGGTACCCTGAATGGAACAGTTTATGACCAGGACAAACAGCCCCTGCCGGGAGTAACTGTTTCCATAAAATCACCAGCCCTGATGGGTACTCTGGAGATGGTAACCACAGAAAGAGGTCATTACCGTTTTCCAGCTTTACCTCCTGGTGATTACACCGTCACTTTTAAACTTCAGGGATTTAAAACCCTGGTTCGAGAAGGTATTAAGGTTAACGTCGGTGTTACAACTACTCTGGACGTTACTCTTGAACAATCGGCCATTGAAGAAAGCATCACTGTTACTGGTCAGGCTCCAACTGTCGACATCCAGAGAACGTCCATGACTGCCAGCTTAACCAGAGATATTCTTCAGAGCCTGCCAGCAGCCAGAAACCTGGGCGCTTTCTTCAACATGGCTCCTGGCGTTACTTCCAGGACCGTCCACGGCAGTTCAGAAAGAGATAACACATATAACATTGACGGCGTAAACGTTACTGACCCGGTGACCGGAACTCAGGCCGGAAATTTCGGTATGGACATTATGGAAGAACTGTCTATCCAGACTGGTGGTCTGCCAGCTGAATACGGCTCAGTACGTGGCGGCGTAGTAAACGTGGTTACCAGGTCTGGTGGTAACAGGTTCAGCGGTGGAGTGAGTTTCTACTTCCGCAACAAAGACTTGCAAAGCAATAACACCAAAGGAACCATCTTTGAAGGCCAGACCGGTGGCTTTGACTATGATTATGAACCCAATGTTAACCTGGGTGGTCCGATTATAAAAGACAGGATCTGGTTTTTTACTAATTTTACTCTGCAAAAAACCCAGGAATTTGCTCTTGGCTATCCTTATGACCAGCCTAATCAGGTCCCACTGGATTACAAAAGACCGATGCCTTTTGCCAAGATAACCATTCAGGCCACCAAAAAAGACCGGATTGTTTTGTCCTTTAATTTTTCTGATTATATACGCCACCACCGCGGTGCTTCTGCCTATCGAACAGTTGATACTACCTGGAACCAGACCACTC
>JACIYK010000001.1:42500-51477 GCA_014359965.1 Candidatus Aminicenantota bacterium | reverse complement strand
TAGTCTTCGCGGTTACCTAAGGTCAGGCCCTTTTTAACGTAGCTAAATCCAATGCCGATCAGGGTGGCGGAATAATAGGGATTATCTTTATCGCCAGAGATTATGTTCAGAGCATTGCTGAAATACTCAATGGCTTTATTAAAATTACCGATTTCATTATAGACGGTGCCGAGGTTGTAATAGATATCAAAAATGTCCTGGGGTTGGGTATCTTCGTTAATATAGGAAATGGACTGGGTAAAATAATTAATAGCCAAGTTTATATTATTAATAGAAAAATACCAATAACCAATATTATTTAAAGTTAGTATAATTTCATATGAATTTTTTAATTTTTTGGCAAGTGTATTCGCTTCAATGTTTGTCTTAAGATAATTTTCTGAATCATTAAGCTCGAGCAAGCATAGACTTTTTCGCCTCAGACATTTCATCTTAAGAGTATCGTTTCCAATCTCATTACAGATTAAGATGGCTTTATTTAGGGCTTCGATTGCTTCGGAATATTTTTTATCTTGACGGAGTTCTTTGGCTTTATTAAACAAATCGATTATCTCGATAGCTTTTTTACAATATTCAATCGTAAATGAATCAGATAGTTTTTTTGCAATTTCGAGACACTGAAAATACCTTTCGTTGGCTTGTGCCATTTGCCCAATGCTGGCATTAGTCTCAGCCAAATAGAAAAGAGCGGATTTTTTTTCTTCAGCTGTTCTGGCCAGTCTCAGGCTCTGCAGAAACATTTTTAAAGCCTGGGAATAATGACCATCAGAGAGAAGATTCTCGGCAGAGGATAATACCTGCGAGAAGCTTTCAGCAGGTTTGTTCAGGGCCGGCCTGGACTGGGAAAATAAATTAAGGCTAAAGAGACACAATAATAGTGCCGCCAATCCAGACTTCAAACTCTTTTCCATAAAGGAAATCCTCCCCTTAAATAAACCAGTTAAGTAGACTTTTGTCAATTGCTTAAAGGGAGGATAGAAGGGGTGAGAAAAAAGCCTTTATCTCACCCCCAGAGGTGAGATTGCAGTATTTATTAATTTCTGCTGGATAATTAATCTCTATCGTTACCTGGCTTGGCCCCGACCTGAATCTCAACTGTCGGCCGCAGGGTCTTTTTCACGGTGGTGCTGGTGCTGGACTTGCTGCCGGTGTCAATAACGGAGCCGAGGAATGGGAAAATGGAAACCAGCAGGGTCAAAGGTTTCTGGAGGATCAGACGATCATCCTTGGAAATCCTTTTTTCAGCGGCATACATAGCCGGCACCAGGCTAATGGTGAAAATCAGGCAGGCCAGGATGGCAACGACTTTAATAAAAGATTTACGCATGGTGTGTACCTCCTATAAGCTTTTCAGCCCGGAGGAATGACAGACCAAGAGGGAAGGAAAAAGTAAAGACAATACCCCCTGACTCTCATTCTCATCCAAGGCGCACAAAAAATGTAAAACTTTATTTAGTTTTTGTCAAGTATTTTTTTGTATCCCCGGGGAAAAAATAAATTTTACCCTGTTATTTAGGCGAAAAAGAAGGCTATTTCATACTCTGCGGTCTGGGGACTGTCTGAGCCATGCACGGCGTTTCTTTCCACCGAGAACCCGTACAGGCGGCGCAGGGTCCCCGGCTTGGCCTGTGCCGGGTCTGTGGCCCCCATAACTTCCCGCCAGTGCTTGATGGCATTCTCCTTCTCGAGCAGCAGAACCACCACCCGACCTGAAGACATAAAATCGGTCAGGCTCTCGTAAAACGGCTTGTCCTTGTGGACATAATAAAATTTCTGGGCTTCTTCCTTGGTCAGTTGCAGCATTTTTAGCCCCAGGATTTCGAAGCCCTCGTCTTCTATTCTCTGAATGATCCTTCCCACCACCCTTTTCTTGACGGCATCAGGCTTGATGATGGCCAGCGTTCTTTCTACCATTATTAACCTCTTTAAAGAACATTCTGGACCCCAGGTCCGGAAACTTAGATATACTTCAAAAAAAACCAGAGGTCAACTGCCTGACAACTTGATCATGGCCCTTAACTTCTTCTGCCTTAAGCTGCCTCAGGATCTTTGCCTTGAAAACGAACCGCCCTTTTGACTTCTACCGCTGGTGACAATAAAATAGAAAAATCATGGACAACCCCAATTCTCTCGACTATGAACTGCTGAAAAAATTTTGCCTGGAAGAACTCGGGCTAGATCTTTTTGGTGTGGCCGATATCAGAGAAATTCGCCAGACATTCGCTTTATCCCCCAGCCTGACCGGGCGTTACCATTATGCCATATCCCTAGGGAAAGAGGTCCTGCTCTCAGTTCTGGATGATATCCAGGAGGCGCCGACTTCACTCTATTTCCATCATTATCGCCAGCTCAATGCCTATCTTGACCGGGCGGCCCTGCAGCTTTCTTCCTGGATAAACGCTCGGGACTACCTGGCTTTGCCCGTGGCGGCTTCTCAGGTTACTGACTGGAAAAATCAAAAGGCCCATCTCTCTCATAAGAAGATTGGCCAGCTGGCCGGTCTGGGCTGGCTTGGCCGGAATAATCTTCTTGTTAACCCGGTTCTCGGAGCCCGCTTCCGGCTGGTCACGGTTCTAACCAACTGGCCGCTGAAAACGGATACCCCTCTTCCTTTCGGCTGCGGTGATTGCCATCGCTGCCAGGCTGTCTGTCCTGCCAGCGCCATCAAAGATAACCAGGCCGATTTTGACCACCTGGCCTGTTTCGCCAAGTTGAAAGAATTCCGGGATAGGGGTCTGGTTGGTCAGTACATATGCGGGATTTGCGTCAAGGCTTGCTATGGAAGCCGGCGGCTGGAAGATATAATCGCCAAAGGGGAAAACAAAACTTAAGAAACCAGGGCTACAAGACGATTCAGGCTGATTCTGGCGCCTGGCCTGGCCCCGCTGTTACCCTTGCCTTATTTCGTCCTATCTCTTCCTGCAAGCTATCCAGATTTCGGTTTTTAACCCACTGGCGCTGACCCGGGCTGGGTCGGGGTCAAGATACCTCTCCAGGATGGGACCGCTCTGGTCATATCCGTTAGCTTCCAGCCATTCCTGCATTTTCAAGATGGTTTCTCCGACTTTATCATAAGGTCCAAGGTGGACACCGACGGCCACCGTGTTATAAGACCAGACTTTCTTCTCCAGCGGCGCAAGAACCTGTATCTGTTCACTTATAGGGAAGCCGATTTCCCAGCGCATTTTTTCTGGGTCGGTCAGTTCGGGGTCGCCATAATAGATGCCAACCATCGGTCCGGCGGGCAAAATATTCTGAATTTGCATGTTTTGCATCAGTTCGCCAATCACAGCTTCAAGCTCGGAGAACGAACCTTCGCGGCTGAGACAGCAATAAGCGAAAGGCTCGACCGTTCGGATTTCAACCTGCCCCGGAGGGGGCGGTTGTTGCTGTTTTGATGGTGAAAAAGCCCGGACAAAATTCAGACTCAATACTAAAGTCAAGATAAGAACAAAGATAAAAATTTCAAATTTTCTTTTTTTCATGGTTTCTCCTCGGCCTGGTTCAGATTTATCTTAACATTTTAGTCGCAGCAGATAAAGTTTATCATGCGGAAGGCCTTCATAAATAGCTTCTGAGGCTGTCAGCGGCCCTTATAAGAGTGTGATAATAAAGTAATTAAAAATGGGCAAAAAATTTTTCATGCACAAAAAATGTGCAAATTACCACAACTTGTTAATTTTCAGCAGCCTGGGAGATTTTTCATCCATGATTTCCACAAGCTTTTGCACAGTAATTGTGGAAAAGTTTTAAATGAATTTTTGGCGATTAATTTTCTCCTCTGATTAAGAAAATTATTTGGAAAAATTATCGCTGCCAAAAATTCAGCTGGCATTTTTTTTATCAGTAAACAGGCGTTGTTTTGAATAAATTCAAAATTACCCGGACGACTTTTCTATCATTTTTTCTTAACGTAACGGTCAAACCAGTCAATCATTTCTGCCAGAACATGAAGCACTGATTCCCGGGCGGCGTAGCCATGGCTTTCGTAAGGTAACATTACCAGCCGGGCCGTCGCTCCGAAACCTTTCAGAGCGGCGAAGAGTCTTTCCGATTGAATGGGAAAAGTGCCGGAATTGTTATCGGCTTCTCCGTGAATCAGTAGAATCGGCTCGTTGATTTTATTAGCATGCATGAATGGTGAGACTTTCAGGTAGAGGTCCGGCGCTTCCCAGAGAGTTCGCCGTTCGTTCTGGAAACCAAAGGGGGTCAGGGTGCGGTTGTAGGCGCCGCTTCTGGCAATCCCGGCGGCAAACAGGTCAGAATGGGCCAGCAGGTTGGCCGTCATGAAGGCTCCGTAGCTGTGGCCGCCGACTCCTACCCGCTGGCGGTCGGCGATTCCCATCCGGTCCAGGGCATCAATGGCCGCTTTAGCGTTGGCCACTATCTGGGGCACAAAAGTATCGTTCATCGTTTTCGGGTCTCCAACCACCGGCATCTGGGCGTTATCCAGCACGGCGTACCCCTGGGTCAGGAAGAAAAGCTGACTGGGCCCGCGGTAGAAGGTAAAACGATAGGGAGAACCACGGACCTGGCTGGCGGTGGCCGGGTCGTTATATTCCCTGGGATAAGCCCAGACCACAACCGGCAATCTTTCCCCCTCTTTATAGCCCGGCGGGAGATAGAGGAAACCGGAAAGCTCCAATCCATCCTCTCGTTTATACTTAATGAGCTGCTTCCTGACGGCCGTAAGCTGCGGGGCCGGGTCGGGGAATGAAGTCAGGGCCGTTTTCTTTCTGGATTTCAGGTTAACAAGATAGTAATTGGGCGGTACAGTCGGCGATTCAAAGCTGGTAATGATTCTGTCTCTTTTGTTTCCGGCAAATGCCACAAAAACCTCATAAACGCCTTTCTCACAGCGGAACAGCCTGGTCTTCATCAGAGTCTTAAGATTGAATTTATCCAGGAAGGGTCGGTCGCCCTCGGGCGAAGCCCCATTTCCGCTCAGATAGATAAAATCGCCGTCCTGCAGGGCGACGGTTTGCCCGGAAGAGGTGCTGACCATGACCGGGCGGCCCGGGTCGTTGTACTGGTCCTGAGAGCTGAGGTCAAAGATTTTCCTCAATGCTCCGGGATTGGCGGAATCAAAGTGATAGGTGGTCCGCCAGCGCTTTTTCCATTCGTATTCAGTCACCAGCCCCCGGCCGGCTTTCCCCAGCCAGATGATTCCCTGGAATCTCTGCGGAAGCCGGAAGAGCTCGACTGGGTCCTGGGTGAACGGCGCTTCCAGGGACAGCACCCGGTCCCTGTGGGTAGCGGGTTTTTCCGGGTCGCCGCCATCCAGGGCCTCTACCCAGGTCAGGCTGGAAGGTTTAAGGGGCTGCCACTGAGGCCAACGAGGCCCGACTGGTACCCCGTTGCGCGGGACTTCTTCGGCGGCCGGCAGGTCGGCGATTATCTTCACCATCTGGCCCCGGCTATCCCAAATTTCCAGGGTGTGGGAAAAAGAAGAGAAAGGAACGCTGTAGGAGAAAGGCCTCTTGATTTTCTTCACCAGGAGGAATTGACCGTCGGGCGAAGGATTGACATATTGATAAATACCAGGCGGCCCGATTTTTTCCAGCTGGTTCGAGGCCAGGTCGAGCCGGTAAGTCTGGACGGTGGCATAGTATTCAAAGAGTTTTTCGTCGTAAGGTGTGCGCAGCAAGTCCTGGAAGGTGGCCACCTGGGCAAATTTCCCTGAAGTTTCCTGAATATTCGGCCCGGCGGGAACACGCGGAGCCCTGGGCTCCGGGCCCCGGTTTTCAGGGTTGGCCATAATCAATAAACTCCTGCTGTCGGGCATCCAGGTAAATCCGTCAGAAATCACGGCGTTCATTTCCGGGCCAAAAAGTTTTCGGGTCTGGCCACTGCTGGCTTCGGCCAGCCATAACTCCAGGCCATTGTCCAGGTGTCTCAGAAAAGCCAGGTATTTTCCGTCGGGCGACCATTCAGGCTGGCTGTATCTTGGCTCCTCGGGCAGGTCAACGATTGTTTCCCGTCCGCTTTTTATATCCTTCAGGACAAACTTGGTGAAGAACCTCAAAGTCTGACGGCTATTATCGTGCGGGGTGATTCTTATACCGGCCAGGCGGTAAAAGGGCCGGCTCAATTCCTCAATCGACGGCATGGCCTGGTAATAGCTGAGCAACATAGTCTGGCGGGAGGGGTCAAATCTAACCTGCGGCAGGGGAGGCGCATCCAGGATATCAACGATTTCCTTGGGCGGAAGCCTGTATGGTTCCTGGGCAAAAAGGTAAGAGATGGATGAAGATAGAAGTAATAAGAAAGTCAGAGCCAGGGTCAAAAACAGTGATTTGTTGCTTTTCATTTAGTCCTCCTTCTTTTTCATTATTGAATCTTGAATGAAGATATTTTTATAGGATATTAAAAGAATCAATGCAATAAAAAAATAGGCGGGATGTATATTTGAAGGGAAAGCCGAACGACAACCACCGACAAGCGTTTCTGAATGCAGATAATGAGACCGAATATTTAAACAAATGTAGGCGGAGAAACAGAGAATAGAATCGGTTAAAATGCCGGCTTTATGAAAAAATAACCGAATTGATAATGAAAGAATTACTGTGGTTGATTCTTGCGGACAGGGAAGGACAACCCGCCGGCTGCTGGAGTGATCATCAATCCAGTCGGGTGATTTTGATCCTCCCGGTAATAGCCACGGTGACCTGGTAAGCCCCCTTCTCGTTCCTGATGTTTATCGTGGCCAGGCCGGAGACCGTTCCCTGGGGATAAAAAACCGGTGAATTATTGGCCGAAACTTCCACTCCTTCCAGCAGCTCCCGGCTCCTGGTCAGCCAGACTGATTTCTGGTTGTCATACTCGGCCAGTTCACAGACCTTCTGGTTGAGGCTGACTCTGACCGGAAGCTGGCGCTGAACTGAGCGGAAACGGGCCAGAGAGAGGGTGGAATGAATTTTCCTGACGGCCACTTCCAGCTGGTGCTTTTTATTATTCAGGCTGAAAGAAGAACCGATGAGCACCAGCACGGCCATAATCGACAGAACCACAGTTGTTTCCAGCAGCGAAAAACCAGGTCGTTTCTTTGGGTTCATCTGGTTGACCTCCACTCGAGGATTCTGAGGTGGCTGAGGTGAAGAAGGGGTATTTCTGAGTAGACCTGGAGGTCCGGCTCCGAAGGTGAAGGTGGTCCGGCCGCCGGCAGGTTGAAGAGGGTAAGCTCTGCTCGGTCCGGATTGATGGCGGTAGCGGCCAGAGAGCCGATCAGTTCTAGTTTCTCACCCGGCAAAGCTGCCTTAAGACCCTGCCCGCCGGCGATCAGGCTGGCTTCTACTATTCTTTTTTCGTCAGAACTGCTGATGAGGTTGATACCTCCATCGGTCAGATCGCCAGATTGGAAATCCCGACCGGTTGACCAGATTATAAGCTGAGATTGCCGGCTTTTCAGGTAGGGCAGTCCTTCTTTCCATTCCAGCCCGTCGGAATATAAATCCGAGGCGATATCCACCCGGCCGGAACAAACTATGGTGATTTTAATACCATTTAGAAAAGCTGGGCAGCTGTTGTCTTTAGCCTCTTCCAGGAAACCATCGCTCCCGGGAAAGCCTGAAGTCAGTGACAGAACCTTCCCGTTGACCATAACCAGAGGAATCGGCAATTCGTCAAAATCCTGATTACCTGTGGGCGAAATGAAGCTGGCCCTGGCGGTGGCCGGATTAAAACGAAGCAACCAGCGGGATTCTTTTTGTTGGAACTGGATAACCTGAAAGCCGCTGTCAATTCCCAGCAACAACAAGTCCAGGTCACCCTGGACATAAATTCCCCCGGGACCGAGGCTGTCCTGGACAAGATAGACTCCGTCTGGGATGGGTTCATTTCCAGGCTCCAATCCCAGGGCCTGGCGCAGGAGCCAGTTGGGCAGAGACGAAGGCTTGAGGATTTTGAGCCCGCGGGCAAGAAGGGGCAGGGCTTCCCCGGGAATAAATCCCTCTGACAGCGTTTTTATCTGAGGAAATGATAGGCTCTCAGGTAGGAGGGGCCTGATTTTGATTCTAGCCGCGGCGGCCGGCTCAAGCCCCTTTTTTTCAACCACGGCCGGCACCTGGTTCAGGGGCAGGTGCCCGGCGAGCAAGACCAGTTCGGCTCTAATCTGTTCTGACCTTGACCCGCCTGGCCCCTGCACCTGGCCGGTGGCTTCTATGTTAAACCCGAAGGTTGCTTTCAGGTAATGCTCCTCAGAATACAATTCTTCCAGAGAAGCCGAACTTACTGCTTCCCAGCTCATGCCAGAAAATTCGTCCTGTGATTTAAATGAAGCCGCTTCCAGGAGAGGCTGGAGCGCTGCCCTTAGGCTTTTTTCTGGAGTCTCCTTTATCGCCAGCCAGGTTTCTTCTTTCATTTCCGGTTTATAGAATTGTTCTCTGGCCCGGACCTGCATCCGGCCCCAGGCCTCTTTGAGGCCGTTCTCGGCCGCGTAAGAACTCAGGCGGCTGACCTTCCTGAAGCCATGGGCTTGCAAGAAAAGCCTGGAATTGATGAGCAGCCCCATTCCCAGGGTTAAGAAAACAGCCATTATCAGGAGGCAGACCATCAGGGCTGAACCGGGACTCGACTTAAGAATTAAAAGGTTAACCGATAGAAGCTTGCTCTTTGGATGGTGGCGATGGAATAGGCTGGGCCTGACCGCCGGCCAGCGACTCAACTCTGGGTATTGCTTTTTGGGCCGCTTTAATCGCACCTTAATAGTTGAGACTCCAGCCTTAATTTTTTCCAAGATTTTTTGGATAGAGCAGCAGCTCGTAATCATGGCTTTTCACCCCCGAAGCCGCGGTCAACCTGACCACGGCCAGATTTTCTGCGGGCCTGTAAGCGGCCCCGAACGAAACAACTTCTTCCAGCAGCGGCTGGCCCGAGGTGTCGTTGACCTTTCTTCTTAGAACTTTCTGTTGTCGGTCTGGATATATTTCAATTTTTTCCAGAAGCAGTAACAGGCTGTGGTCGGCGGCAAAGGAAAAAG
>JACIYK010000001.1:0-37500 GCA_014359965.1 Candidatus Aminicenantota bacterium | reverse complement strand
GGTGTTGGTTGAAAACAGCTCGGATGAGCTGAGGGTAGGGGTGAAAGGCTAATCAAACTCGGAGATAGCTCGTTCTCCCCGAAATAGCTTTAGGGCTAGCCTCGCGCGAATGGTATAGGAGGTAGAGCACTGGATGGCCTAGGGGGCCGAAAGGCCTTCCGAATCCAACCAAACTCCGAATTCCTATAACCACTACGCGGGAGTAAGACTACGAGCTCTAAGGTCCGTGGTCAAAAGGGAAACAGCCCAGACCGCCAGCTAAGGTCCCTAAATGCAAGCTAAGTGGGCAAGGATGTGGAAACGCTGAGACAACCAGGAGGTTGGCTTAGAAGCAGCCATCCTTTAAAGAAAGCGTAACAGCTCACTGGTCAAGTATTTCCGCGCCGACAATGTAACGGGGCTAAGCTTGCTACCGAAGCTGCGGAATCGGTCGTAAGGCCGATTGGTAGGGGAGCATTCCGTAGGCGCTGAAGTAAGATCGCGAGGTCTTATGGAGCGTACGGAAGAGACTCTGCCGGCACGAGTAGCGATAACTGCTGTAGAAACCAGCAGCGCCGAAAATCTAAGGTTTCCTGGGGAAGGTCAGTCCGCCCAGGGTTAGTCGGCACCTAAGCTGAGGCCGAAAGGCGTAGGCGATGGAGAGCAGGTCAACATTCCTGCACCACCCGTAAGGCGTTTGTACGATGGGGGGACGCAGAAGGATAGGCATACGTGCGGTTGGAAAGGCACGGCCGCCAAGTAGGGGGAGCTCCTAGGCAAATCCGGGAGCTCGTTAACCCTGAATACGGCGGGGAAGCAGGGCTTCGGTCCTGTGAACTTGCTGAATCCACGCTGCCGAGAAAATCCTCTAAGGAGTCTTATGGGTGACCGTACCGCAAACCGACACAGGTAGATGAGGAGAGAATCCTAAGGCGCACGTGTGAGCCCTCTCTAAGGAACTAGGCAAGTTGACCCCGTAACTTCGGGAGAAGGGGTGCCTCGGTAGGGTTTAGTTGCATAAACAAAGCCCGAGGAGGCCGCAGAAAAATGGCTCTTGCGACTGTTTAGTAAAAACACAGGACTCTGCAAAGACATAAAATCGATGTATAGGGTCTGACGCCTGCCCGGTGCCGGAAGGTTAAGGGGAGGGGTTAGCCGCAAGGCGAAGCTCCAAACCGAAGCCCCGGTAAACGGCGGCCGTAACTATAGGCTGGACCGCTGTAGTTGTAAAACCTGACTATATGCTGGGAAATCCGAGTATCCGGCACTACTTGCTGCCTTATGGCTGGCAAGTGACAATGTGTCCGGTGCGGACAATCAGCAGGAAAGGCTTCAGGAAAAACAAAAAGTATTCCTGAAACATCCTCAGAGACTATACGTCAGGCTCTCCCCGATGATAATAGGGAGAGATGATATAGTCCGTTCCCTTCAGCGATGGAGGGCGCTCGGCAATATCTGAGCGGCACTTAAAAAAATAAAAAGGTGCAACATAAGAACGGTCCTAAGGTAACTCTGAAAAAGAGCTGCCTTTCCCGGTAGTAATACCGGGACTCACACTTGGCTGTATGCGGGAACACCCTTATAGCTCTGGCTACCAGCAGCGAAGGCTGCGGTAAAAATTCCAGAGATTGGGCAATCCGCAGGAAACCCTGCGCTTGAGGTAGGCGCAGGAGATCCTCAGAGGCCATACGCCAGGTATCCATCTTGAGGCAGGAGGAGAGTATGAAATTGTCTCCTGATTGGGTAGTCGGGTTCGTTGACGGAGAGGGATGTTTTCACGTGAGTGTTCAGAGTCATCCAGAGATGACTGCTGGTTACCAGGTCCTGCCTGAATTTGTTGTGGTGCAACACCTTCGTGATGTTCCTATTCTTTATGCCTTGAAAAAGTTCTTTCAAGGTGGAGTAGTAAGAGTAAATCATGATGATCGCTATTGTTATCGGATGAGAAAACTGGAACAGCTCGAGAAGCTTTGTGAGTTTTTTCTAAAGCATCCGTTGAAAACCAAGAAGAATGTTGATTTCAGGAAATTCCGTAAAATAATCCTGATGATGAAAGAGAAAAAGAACCTGACAAAAGAAGGATTAAAAGAAATAATTAACCTGGCCCTTCAGATGAACACCACTGAGCGTCCTGCTCTGGAAAAGATTAAGAGAACCCTCGAGAATGGATAAAGATATGGTCCACTCCAGACAGAAATGTCCGGGTAAAGTGAGCGAAATTCCTTGTCGGGTAAGTTCCGACCCGCACGAAAGGCGTAACGACATGAGCGCTGTCTCAGAGAGGGGCACGGCGAAACTGTGGTACCGGTGAAGACGCCGGTTACCTGCCGCTGGACGGAAAGACCCCGGCACCTTAACTGCAGCCTAGCATTGGATTTTGGAATATGATGCGCAGAATAGGTGGGAGGCTATGAAGCCGCACCTCCGGGTGTGGTGGAGCCGTCGGTGAGATACCACTCTTCATGTTCTGAAGTTCTAACCCACTACCCTTATCGGGTAGGGGGACAGTGTTAGGTGGGTAGTTTGACTGGGGCGGTCGCCTCCTAAAAGGTAACGGAGGCGCCCTAAGGTTCCCTCAGGCTGTTTGGAAATCAGCCGTAGAGTGCAAAGGCACAAGGGAGCTTGACTGTGAGACCGACGGGTCGAGCAGGTGCGAAAGCAGGGCTTAGTGATCCGGTGGTCCCGTATGGAAGGGCCATCGCTCAACGGATAAAAGGTACGCCGGGGATAACAGGCTAATAGTCTCCAAGAGCTCACATCGACGAGACTGTTTGGCACCTCGATGTCGGCTCATCCCATCCTGGGGCTGAAGCGGGTCCCAAGGGTCCGGCTGTTCGCCGGTTAAAGGGGTACGTGAGCTGGGTTTAGAACGTCGCGAGACAGTTCGGTCCCTATCCACGGCAGGCGCAGGAGATTTGAGGGGGGCTGTCCATAGTACGAAAGGACCTGGATGGACGAACCTCCGGTGTACCAGTTGTGCCGCCAGGCGCAGCGCTGGGTAGCCGTGTTCGGTAGCGATAACCGCTGAAAGCATATAAGCGGGAAGCGCGCCCCAAGATAAGATCTCCCTCCCCGCAAGGGGCTGAAGGGCCCTCGTAGACGACGAGGTTGATAGGCTGGGTGTGTAAGCGCAGTGATGCGTTGAGCTAACCAGTACTAATAGCCCGTGAGGCTTGACCATAAAGTTTATCAAGGTGAAACATGCCGCTTTGTTAGCAATAATACGGGACATGCACTCTGTTACGTGTCCCGAGTTAGAGGATTGTAATTAATCCCGGCAACCATAACGGAGGGGAAACACCCGATCCCATTCCGAACTCGGAAGTTAAGCCCTCCAGTGCCGATGGTACTGCGTGGGAAACTGCGTGGGAGAGTAGGTCGTTGCCGGGTTTTTTTTTGCCCAAAACCGGGGGACAACTACAGTCATAATCAGCAGATTGCGAGTGAACCTGTGATTTACACTTGATAACAAAATATCTTCTGGCTGAGCCCAAATTAAATGGACATCTGCTTGATAAATTTTGCTTTTTAGTAAAGTAAAAGCATAAACCCAGGTCTGGCCATCCGGTCCGATGGCCGTTATTATACCTTCGTTTTCCTTGAGAGCTTTAGCTACAACTGATTTTTAGAGCGGGTCGATCAGACTTCTACGTCAGAAATCTACAGCCCTATTTTTCATGCTGCTTTTGTTTTTGGCGAAATAAAAAAGGCAAAAGCTACGGCGAAAAATAAATAGATGGCCACGATGGCCCAGGCCAATTGATTTAGCGTACCAGACAGGACAAAACGCAGGGTAACCACCAAGGCGATAGCATCGTAAACACAAAGATAAAGAGCGATAGCCTGCCGGACTTTGGAAGGTTCTGCATTCCTGGCAAACCAGGTCAGCAACAGGTTGCCCGTTAGCGCTGCCCCATATTCCCTGGCCGTGAAAGCAGCTCCGGCGCAGAAAGCGGCCCCTAAGAGTTTAAGCAGGGGGCCGGGAAAAAATAGAAGAACTGGCCCAAATCCCAGGCAGATAATTGCCTTCAAGATCATTACTGTCTTGAATTTCATTTGCCCTCCTATTCATTTTTGGGTGTCGTTCAGGAAAATAATAAAAGATGTACTTCTTAGAACATGTCTAAGTGTTTATCACTTCCCCGAACCCGGGCCAATCATATGTCAGCTCAGCCGGTTGTGTCAAATCCGCTGTTTTTTTACTTTAAGGAGACGATTTATTCTATCTCGTTTTTTTGGCAGATGTTCTGAGTCAGCCGTTTAGGGCATTGAGGGCATTGTGGTTGGCATTGGCGGTATTGGGATCGGTTCGCGGCATTGGGGTCGGGCCTCGATAATTCGTTGATAATCCTCTTGTTAGTATAGCTGGGAGCTTGGGCATCAGTTTAGCCAGGGCCTTTTTTGCACGTTTTTGAGGGCAAAAAACAAAAAAATCCGGGGCGCGGCGTCCAGCCTCCCACGGCTAGTTATTTGAAGATCAGGTAGGCAACCGCGAAGACCAGGGCCAGCAGATAGGACCCAACGCAGGGACAATAGAGCGGCCCGACCTTGCCCGTCTCCTTCAGGGTCAGCTGCCGATACTGATGAATGTACTTAGGAATATACAGTCGCAGGAGGAAGAAGTTCACCTTGACCCCCCGCCTGGAGATCTCGTTGACAATCATCATGGTCAAGACGACGGCTGTCCCAATCGATACAAAAGCCAGGATCGCAAAAAGGGTTGCCATGCTCTACTCCTTCCTATGGTAAGACCGCGTCTTTCGAACCGATCTCACACCTATGGGCATCCGCGTTTCTAGGAGTATAACATCGGGAACGCCCTTCTCGCAATTTTTTATCATAAAAACAGGTGACCCGCGCTTCCGGCTGCCGCCGCACCCCTCCCGGGCCTCGCCCAGGACAAGGAAGCCTGCGCTCTCTCGAGCCTCCAGCGCCTTGAGAAGCAGATTCGCGACATCTTCAGAGGCGAAGAAGGTGAGGTCGGCTTCTCGCTCTTCCACATCGAGTCCGGCACGGAGCTAGCCAAAAGATAAGAATTTGGTTTTCTGCTGCGCTGTATAGGTGAGCATCTCAGTCCTCATTTTCTCATTAAACCATCGTGAGGGAATATAAATCACGACAAAAAGATGTCAAAGACAATCAAAAATCGCACCTGGTGGGCGGAAGCGTCTCACCGGCCGCAGAGACGATAAAAAACGCCGGAGCGCAGCTGGACCTCTCCTTCTGGGCAAAGGAAAGATTATGAAAAATAATCGGCCGGGGCCTCGGAATCCATCAAGAATTCCAGCGAGGCGACGTGAGGCGGAGGAGGTCTTTCAGCGACAAAGGTCAGCTTAAGGTGATGGATGATCCTGTCCACCACGGCGTAGTCTGTAAGGAAGGCGATGATGCGCATCCGGCTCTGGCATTGAGGGCAGAGCAGGGGGGACACGTGCCAAATTCCAGACAATTTGGAAATGTCCCCAGTTGACCATCTCAGCCCACCCCCGGCTCTACTATTTTCTTTTATCTTGATATCAAGCAGGCGAAAGATTTTGTCCCAAATCGATGGAATCAGAAGGATCGGGCCATTTCCAAAGCGGAAATGGCATTTACCATCCCGCCGCACTTGATTTTTCCTTGAAGTCCTGCAAGGGGCGTGGCACTTTCCATGATTATCTGTTTGACCTGGGCCGCATTTAGATCAGGCCTGAGGGTCAGGATCAATGCTGCCACTCCAGTCACCACAGGTGCGCTGTCTGATGTTCCCCCACCAAGTCTATAAACACTGCAGTTATTGCGGAGGTATGTCGTATAATTTTGGCCAATAGCAGCGATATCCACATTTTTTTCGCCGTAATTGGAACCTCCCACGTATCGGCTGCCAGGTGGGACGACATACAGCTGTCCGTTAAAATCGATCTCTCCCACGCAGAGTATATTTTCGTTCGGGAAGCAGGCCGGATAAATAAGGTTTTCCTCTTCATCAATGTTCTTGAGGTCATTTCCGGCCGCAACGACCAGCAGGACTCCCTTCGATTCTGCATAATCGATGGCTTCTTTCAAGGGCTTTAGCTTTTCCAGATCCTTTGTGTTGACGAATCCGCTCCAGTTAATGACACGAGCTCCATTGTTGACAGCATACCGGATGGCTTCGGTGGCCTTGGGGATGCGTAGCAGAGGATTTTCCCAGGCTGCCGATCCCTGGGCCATCATTTTCAGCAGCATCATGGAAACGTCCCAGTTGATACCAGCCACACCGACTCCGTTGTTCCCTTTGGCTCCGATTATGCCCATGGCGTCCATCGCATGAGGATAGGGCTGGATAGAAGTGTCGAATTTCCCGTCATAGATGTAGCAGTCGGGATCCGGATCGTTAAAGTAAAAATCCCAGCCCATTACATCATCCACATATCCATTCCCATCGTCGTCAATGCCGTTTGTTTCTTTAGGGTAGCCGTTTGCATCCATCCCCGTTTCCCCAGGATTTCGCCATATATTGTCCCGGACATCGACATGATTATAAAAAAATCCATCGTCAAGGAGGGCGACGACGGTTTGTTTGCTTCCCTTTGTGATGGTCCAGGCAGAGACGAGGTGAAGATGGATGTCCTCCTTCAAGTTCAACTCTACAGAACTCTTTCTAAAGGATAGCTGATCTAGCGTGACGGAACCGCCTTTGTTTTGATAACTGACCTGGTTTGCGAATAAGGGATCATCGGGATACTCAGCCCGATTCGAGGAACAGCCAATACATACCAAAATTATAAGAATTGTGATGAGGGTTTTTTTCATATCCTTCCTCCCTATATATTGGTCTTTTTATAATCTACCTTGGGGTGAGAAAAAATGTTAACCTAAGTTTAATAAAAGATGAGAATCTCCTTTTCTCCTGCGGTGGCCTTGGAATGCATCCTAATAGTCATTTTTTCGTTCTACCATCACGCGCAAATATAAATCCCGACAAAATGGAAGACAAGGGCAACTGGCACGTCTTTGCTGGTGAGAGAAAATGCCTCAGAAGCCGCAGATGTACTAAGAAACGCCAAAAATCAGCCGGACTCTTCCTTCTTGCCTGAAGAAGCTCCTCCCTCATCCACTCTCCCCATTCCTCCCGCCTCTTGGCATGGCAGGATGGGCAAAATCCACGAGTGCGACATGAGAACATCAACAGCCGCTCCGCATGGCAGTCCGGACAGCGGATGCGGGCAAACCCGCACTTTGGGTTGCCGCAGTCCAAATAGCGCTCAATGACTTCTTTGATGATCGGCCGGAAATAGCCGTACTCCTTCTCGAAACGGCTCTCATACTCGGCCAGGAACTGTTCAAAATAATGGAACATCACCCGGTAGAGCACGGTACGTTCCGGATGACGGGGAAAGTAAACTCCAGCCACAGCAGGAAATCATGCATCAAGAAACGGGCCAGTCCTCTCCAGAAAGGGCAAATCGCTGAAATGAAAAGAATTGGCCTGAAGAGCTCTACAACCCTCGGGTCAGAACCGTGAACTTCCGTTGAGGAGCAAAATAGAAAAAAGGTAAGAATGTCTTCGGGCCTAATTTGTTTAGTTGAGACTAAATTATGGAGAAACCCTGAGGCACTAAGGACTGTAATCGCACAGATTCTTGATTAAAAAACTAAACCTTTCCCTTTAATTTGCCAAAAGACTAAAGTCAAATGTGAAGACCTGACCCCTTTTATTTATTCGGCTGCTCCTAATTCGCAGTAATACATTTTGTCCAGTCTGTATTCTGAGGCAAGAGGGCAGGATCCACAAAGACAGCCATTTTTGGTAAATTCACAATTAGCTTTTCCTCTGGCACAAAAAAACCCTTCCATCTTTTCTTTCATACATTGATTGTGAGTTGGACAGCCTCCACAAATGCACTTTTTTAAGTTCTCGGGAGTGTTAGGGACTTTAGCCATAATATTCCTCCTTATATTTTAGTTATTTTCCAGATGTTTCCTCCGGATTTTTCTCCTTTTTTAAACCCCACCTCACCATGGAGATCGCTGAAGTATAAACCATCAGGACCAAAAGCCAAGCCACAAACACTGGCCGGGCCTTGGCCTGCATATTTTAAGAAATCTTCTAAATAGGAAACATTGTCTCTTTGGTCAATAAACATCTCTACAATTTTTTTTCCTTTTTCTGCTTGTCCTTCATAATAAGCTTGACCAAAAAGAGCTACAAAAAGATGGTCCCGGTGCTCAGGGCCAAATTGATCTTCAGCGAAATCAATGGCTGTGGGGGCTTGGGTGTACCACCAGATAAAAATGGAATTAGTTCTCATGGATTGAGGCCAGCCATAATTTTCACCAGGAAGAATTTTGGCTATTCTATCATCCACAGCAGGTCCATTATCAGAGATATATAAATTGTTGTTAGATTTTCTCCAAGCTGCTCCGAAAGGATTTCTTAGCCCTTTGGCATAAACAAAGCTCTTGGGATTAGGATTATCAGCCGGAATTGAACCGTCAAGATTGAGGCGAAGGATTTTGCCCCTTAAATCATTATCATCTTGAGCTACCTCTGGATTGACCATCCCATCACCTACATTTACATAGAGTTTTCCTTCATGGATAGTCAAAGCTTGAACCTGATGGGCGGCATTAATGGAGGAAATATTATCAAGAATGGTTTCAGTTTTTTCTGGCTTAAGTCCATCTTTGGTTTGAAATTTAAGCACTTTGTTTTTGAAAGACGTTTGGTCTTTATAAAGCATGGAGGCATAAACATTTCCATTTCTATCTACTACAATTCCTGTTACTCCGGATTCTCCGGTTCCTGGTATCATATAATTAGGCTCATAATTTAGCAACTTGTCGGCAAAGGTATAAACTTTTAGCTCTTTAGTAACGACTTTTATGGCTCCATAAAGTTCGGTTACATAAAATAAGGGGGCCTCAACTTCTGCTTTGGGGTTGGGAACAAAAGCAATATTAACGGGGAGACTGAGATTACTCACAACTTTTTCGATTTTAAAGCCTTCTCTTATTTCCCAATCTGATATTTTAATCATTTAAACCTTCCCCTAAGCTGTTATTTGCTACCCTTCTTATCTAAGGCCTACAAAAAATGTAAAACTCTATTTAGTTTTTGTCAAGTATTATTTTATCCCTTGGAAAAGAAGATAAGAATTTGGTTTTCTGCTTTGGTGCTTAGTGAGCCTTTTCTCTTTGCTACTTAAAGTTTTTCCACTAACTCCACCCGTCGGTTTAATTGGCGGCCTTCCTCTTACAATCATCGGACTGATTTATTTCTTCGTCGAAGGGTTCAATTTTTCCAGGGTAAAACAATCGATGGATAAAACGGGGCTGTTGGAAGATTAGCGTTTTCTTGCCGGTAGAAACATTCTCATTTATACGCTTATATCCCTCATGATTGTACAGAAGGAATGATAGAACGTCGTTTCTTCAGCATGACTCTTCTGTCTTTTTACCGGGCTATGAAGCCCGGGGCTGTTCCACCGCGGATAAGATATCCCAGACGATCAAAGAAAGTCAAGCTGATGATGGACTTGTATGTCCGCAGGGGCTTTGAGCCCCTGTAGAGATGAAACCGAAAATTCCTTATTTATTCAATGAAGTGATTTGTCAGGGTATCGAATAATTTTCCTTTAAACATGTCTTCTATTTCGTCGAGGGTTTTTATGCCGAAGATGAATGAGATCGCTATCGGATCCGTTCGCCAGTAAGTGTGACCTTCGTAGAATCCATATCGCATGATGTATTGCGGCTCCATCTCACCCGTGTTGAAAGAGCATAACATCATCTTCAGGGAATCAAATTGTGCCGCGGTTAAATGACCGTATCTGTCTTTGAGAAGCTTGATTTCATCTTCATCAATATCTCGCCATAATTTGATGAAAAATCCACCCTCGATGCCGTCGTCGAAAATAGACAATTGCCCGCCCTTCGTGTCCTCCACATCCACAAATACTTTATGATCGTTGTAGAAGAAATATTGGATGTTCTCCCACCGATGCTTGGCCATATTCCAGCGATTGAGGGCAAGATCGGTATCCATCATGTTCAACACGTGGAATAACGGTTTGGCGAGTTTCGGATGGGTCAGGTTCAATCGGCCGACGATACGGTTGTCGCCTTTGAGAACCGATATGATGTTCTCGTCCTCCGCCATGAATCCCGCCTGCGATAACCCCTCGGGCCGGCCGAGCCGGTTTATCTCATCGAGCGAACGGCCTGTGATGGTCTTGATCCGATTCAATTCTTCCTCGGAATGCAGGCCGGACCGGGCCAATTCAGGGAAGTCCTCGGTATCTACTATTAATTGTGGGCATATCTCCCGCTTATTGCTGAGCGTCACGCACATGATAGCGTATTTATTTTCCTTCGTGACAGCGACGACGTATTCGTGATCATCGAGGCTGATGAATGGGGACGGTAAATCGGGCCGAGTCTCGTTGAGGTCGGGATAGAGTTTACAGGGTGTTTTCTCAAGGTCGATTTTCGGTGCCTGCCCCTGAGCGGGAATTATAGATAGGCACACGAATAATAAAGTGAGCGATAACTTGTCGGCTGTGGTCATTTGTTTACTTTTCTCCTTTTCTCTGCGAAACAGGTTTCGAGATCCGATACTTCACGACTATCCGTTCCTTTACATCTCCTCAGGGGATCGAGCCCCCACGGAGTGAAAACCGAGGAATCAGCCGATCAGCCATTTCTCCGCCGTGGCGCGATCGCTGTAGAAACGGAACTGGCCGCCTTTGTTGCATTCGGACATCAGCTCTTTGAAGCGTTCGCTCTGGATGGAATCAAAGTCCACGACCGCAACGGCTTTGATGACGTAATTCGAACATTTCTGGAATACGGCACCGGCCAGGCCGGTTTTCAGGTCGAAGAATTCCGGCGCAAAGGCATCCTGATGAAACAGGACGCGCTGGGTATCGTTCTCTCCGGATAGGGCGATGATGTCCAGGATGTCCTGCTCGCTGGCGATATAGGTTTCGCCCGGCGGTCATTCGATGTATTTGACTCCCCCTGTTTCCATGACGTTCGGATTCATTATTACGGCTCCTTCTGTAGATGATGATATTTTTCCAGTTATTCTTAGTATTCTATTTTAATCAATTTTGTCGAGATATACAAGGGGAATGCAAACAAAACAAGCGGTCTTCGGGGAGAAGACCGCTTGTTAATCCTGATGTGATGTGAAGCGTTATCAGATCAATCGTCGGAGGGTGAGGGAGACGTCGTGCTCGGTGTCGCCGCGCCGGAGACGGAGCTGGATCTGCTCGCCCTCTTTCAAGATCCTCTCGTAAAGCTGATCGTACGTGAACTCTTCCGCAGGCCGGTCGTCCACTCGAACAATCTAATCGTCCACTTGAATGTCGACTTCTTCCGCGGGCGAATCTTTCAGGATTCGTGTGATTTTGAACAGGTCGTTGTTTTCTTTCTGGAACTGGAATCCGGCCATGTTGAATTCGAAGGGATCGTTCAGCGTGCGGTTCGGCTCCAGGATCATCCTCTTTCCGGCGTAGTTGAACGAGAAGGGAAAGTCTGCTACCGGTATGGGGAAAAGCCGGAAGAGGTGGAGCGGATGGACTATCTGGAGTTCATCGCCCGGGTGACCTCTCATATCCCAGACAAGGGCCAGGTCACTGTGAGATATTTCGGCCTCTATGCGAACGCCCACAGGGGGAAGGTGCGAAAGGCACAACCCGTCAAGCATCCCTTCATCCTCGTGGAGGAGGAGAGTGCGAGAATCCCGCGCCGCGGCTGGGCCGAGATGATAAGAAAAGTCTATGAAGTGGACCCCCTAATCTGTCCCCAGTGCGGCGGCCGGATGCGCATCATCGCCTTCCTCACAGACTACGCCGTGGTGGACAGGATCATCCACCACCTCAAACTGTCCTTCGTGGCGGAGAGACCTCCTCCGCCTCACGTCGCCTCGCAGAAACTTCTGATGGATTCAGAGAAAGGCGCACAATATTTTTCATGATTCCTTTCTTTGCCCAGAAGGAGAGGTCCGGCTGCGCTCCGGCGTTTTTTATCGTCTCTGCGGCTTGTGAGCCGATTTGGCCCACCAGGAGAGACTTCCAACCGCCCTTGACATCATACTTTGTCATGATTTATATTTCCTGACGATGGTTGAAGTGGGAAATGAGGACAAAGATGTTCACCCAGCCAGCAAAGCTGAAAAGGAATTTCTTATATCTTACGGGATCCCGCCGTTCTCCGGCGGGATCAGGGGATCTCGGAGTCGCCCGGCCAAAATATTCCTCTCGGACCTCTGGTTGGGATTTGCCACAACCCAGTCGCGGAAGAGGCGGAGCGATCAGCGGTGATAAATAAGCGGAGATGAGACCCAGCTTAAAGCCCCCAAGGAAGGTGAAGATGTTGGCCGATGCCCCAAAAGCGATCCGAACCCTCTTATTGCCCCTCGCAGTCTACCTCGCCTGGACCGCCGCCACCTACGTCTTCGAAGGAAGGATTCACCAGATGCTCCACTACGATCCGGTCGAGCGTGCGACCTACGTCGTCATCGCAAACGTGATCGTCGGAACAATCGTCGCGGCGTGGGCTCTGAGGCGGGCGCTCCGGGAGTGGGTGGGGGAGGAGGAGGAGGAGGGAAAGAGGGAGAGGGCGGGCGCGGTGACTTCAAGAGAGGAGATGGGCTTCAGGAGCCTGCGCCGAACCCTTCCGGCGGTCCTGGTCGCCTCGATCGCCGGGCTCGGGATCTTCCTCATCCAGATCCAGAGAGCCGCCGTCTCAGACCCGATCCTGATCCTGAACGCCTTTGCCCTGGTCCTTCCCGTCTCCATCGCCGAGGTGATCGTCTGCTGGGCCCTCCTCGGGTCGAGCTTTGAGAGGCTCATTCGGCCTTGGGGGAGGGCCGCAGCAGCCCTCGTCGGAATCCTGGCCTCCGACGTCTTCTTCGCCGTCTATCACTTCGCCCACAGCCCGCCCTTCAACCAGCCATCCGCCGTCCTCTTTCTCCTTCTGCCGGGGCTGGTGACCGGAATTGCGTACTTCGCCGGACGGGACGTCTACGCCACCATTGTGATACAGAACTTCCTGGGCATGATGGGGGTGACAAGAGGCATCGACGTCCAGCTCTACAGCCAGCCTCTCCTTCCGCTTTACATCTTGGCCATCCTGGCGGTGGGGGCGCTAGTGGCATCCGACATTTTGGTTATCGGGAGGCGAGGGGCGACCTTATCTTATAGGGACCGCTGACGCGCCACCCACCCTCACTCCACAGCCTCCGTGCCGAGCGTCTCTTTCCCATCCAGAAACCCCGCCACCTCCGAATAGGTCCCCTCCGGATGGCTGATCCAGAAGAGGTGGCCAGCCCCCTCGATCGAGCGGAACTCTGCGTCGGGGATCTTCTCCGCCAGAATCCGGCCGTTCTCCGGCAGGATCAGGATGTCGTAGTCGCCGGCTATGACCAGCGTCGGGGCGCGGATCTAGGATATCCGGTCGACGATC
The DNA here is from genome assembly GCA_014359965.1 of Candidatus Aminicenantota bacterium. Classification (GTDB taxonomy): domain Bacteria; phylum Acidobacteriota; class Aminicenantia; order Aminicenantales; family Saccharicenantaceae; genus Saccharicenans. The sequence goes on along the minus strand of JACIYK010000001.1, from coordinate 24,087 downwards.
TCGAAGGCCGCCCTCGAAAAGGCGGCCACCGAATTCGCCGGGATTCTGGAGCTTTTGGGATTCGAGGTGGCCGAGATCATCCGCATGAAGAACGGCGGCTCGCCGGACGCGGGTCCTGAAGAGAAAGAGAAAGGACCTTCTGGAGAAGGCGAAGGCTGCGGAACTGGCCCTTCGGACGACCAGCACCTCATTTTCATTCAGCGGAGACGAAGAAAAAGAAGTCGAAAACGAAAACTAAAACTGAAACTAAAATACATGATCCGTCCGCTGCTTTCCCTCGAACGCCTCTCCCTCGATGAACGGGAAGCTAAGGTCTGCTACCGGTATGGGGAAAAGCCGGAAGAAGTGGAACGGATGGATTATCTGGAGTTCATCGCCCGGGTGACCTCTCATATCCCAGACAAGGGCCAGGTCACTGTGAGATATTACGGCATCTATGCGAACGCCCACAGGGGGAAGGTGCGAAAGGCACAACCCGTCAAGCATCCCTTCATCCTCGTGGAGGAGGAGAGCCCGAGAATCCCGCGCCGCGGCTGGGCCGAGATGATAAGAAAAGTCTATGAAGTGGACCCTCTAATCTGTCCTCAGTGCGGCGGACAGATGCGCATCATCGCCTTCATCACAGACTACGCCGTGGTGGACAGGATTATCCACCACCTCAAGCTGACATTTGTTGCCGAGAGACCTCCGCCTCCCTCTATCGCATACCATGAACTCTTGATGGACGCTGAGTCGTGGGCCGATTATTTTTCATGATTTTCTATTTGACCAGGCAGAGGCCCGCCTGATTTTCGGCATTTTTTAGCATCTCTGCGGCTTGTTAGTCATTTCTGCCCACCAGGAGCGGCTTGCGATTGTCCTTGACATCTATTTTGTCGTGATTTAGACTTCCTCACGATGGTTGAACGGGAAAATCGACACAGAAAGGCTCACTCGGCCACTACAGCCGAAAACCAAATTCTTATCTTTTTAAAATGATTTATCTCTTTCTATGGGGGTCAATAGTCTTTATGCCCAATGTTCTGATCAGATATTTCGAAGGCAATAAATAAGATTCACGAGTATATGGATTCATATCCAAATTATTCTTAATGAAGGCAGCTCGGTCCGGAAATTCATCTGTAATGCGGATAATCCATATATAGAGGAGTAACAAATGAACAAAATTTCGATTTTTGTGCTTGGTTTATTCCTTGTTTTCACCCTTTTGCCGGCCCAAATCGACTATCCCTTCCTGGATGCCGAAAATGACCGCGATATCCAGGCGTATTGGTACAACATCCCTGCCGGATCCATAGCTCTGGATATCGGACAGAAGCTCGATTTCCATTCATCTCTTCACATTTACGGGAAAGCGCCCGCGGATGAATTTCAGGTTGGCGTCAAGGTCTTTTTGAAGAATGGGGATCAAGTCCTGGAAAAGAGATTCGATATCAATCTAGCCGTGGAATCAAATTTTGTTGAATTCAGAAACGATTTTTTCAAGATAACACATCCTGTCGAATATTTGAAAGAGAATCCGGATAGAATTGTGGTGACCCTCTCATCCGCAAAGGGAAGCAGAAGCAAAGATATCGAATGCCGGTATCATAAGCTTTCCGGAAAGATCACTGATTTTAACGGGGAACCTTTCAAAGCCCCTGTCGCCATCTGTCCCGATGGATTTGCTTCCGACTCATTGGGTAAATGGTCTGACGAGCAAGGGCACTACGAGATTTATCTTCCTGAGCGGACATACAATGCCATAATCGCTTTCCCCAAAAGCTATGCCGTGACAGAGTTGGAGGTTTGGGCCTGGCATATCATCATGGATGCAGATCAAAGCATCGATTTTAAGGTCGGGACCGGTGAGGTCTATAATTTGAATGTTTGGCCGAATAACGGCGGCGGAAGTTCCTATTTCATCTCCTTCAGGCCGATGGTTCTCTGGGCCATGGAGCAAAAAACACTCCCGGTCACTCTAAATCAAGCAGGCTTTTCTATCATGGATGCCTCCCCTGAATTAGAGCCGCCAGACCTAAAAATCACGGTGAACGGAAAAGAAGTCGAAATCATATCCTGTCAAAAATATTATGAAACGGGCAGTCCGGGCAGAGGGATGCCCGCTTATCTGGTTCAGGTGAGCAGTAAGGGGCTTCAGCACCCTGAAAAAAAGACGGTCATCGTTGAATACAAAAAAGAAGTGGAAAGAGACCAAAATAAAGTCATGTGCACCAGTATGGGGATTTTCCAGTTCTATCTGAATTACAACGGTTTATCAAAACATTTTTAGATGTGACCTGCACAAAATCCATCGCTTTTCCAGTGGCGGGAAAATACTCGATTTTTGTCACTGCATAGACGACACAAAAAAAGAGTCTGTCCATTTGAGGTGGGCCATATCAGTTTCTGATTGAAAAGATAACCGGATGAAAAACAAGCCATCATCAATCATAGCCCTGATTTTCTTCTTGCTCTCAAGCTGGATCAAAGCCGATACGCTTACTCTGGACCAAAACGGGAAAAAAGAGAGCGAAACGGTTTTAAATAAAAAAGTCCATATCGAGAAAGACCTCATCCTTGATATTCCCCGGGTTGCCCGGTGGTGTGACAGGCTGGAGCTCAAAAAGAGCCGGGTGAACATTGGCGACTGTGAGCTCTATGTCGAGGAAGAAGGAAAAGGCCTTCCGGTCGTCCTTATTCACGGCGGTCCCGGAGCCACCCATCACTACTTTCATCCTGCCCTTTCCCAAGCCAAAGACTTTGCCAGAATCATTTACTATGATCAGCGAGGATGCGGGCTGTCTGATTATGTGGCGGGAGGAGGATACAGCGTCGCCCAGGCCGTGGAGGATCTGGATTCCCTACGCAAGGCATTAAAGATTGAAAAATGGGTTCTCTTCGAACATTCATACGGAGGGCTTCTTGCTCAGTGTTATGCCATTAAATATCCGGAAAACACCGCGGGCCTGGTTTTGGTTTGCTCTCATCCAGGCTTCCTGGATATAAGCTTTTTGGGCTTTTTCAAGAGGCAGAATGAATATTTGACAGAGGAAGAGAGAAAAAGGATTAAAGAAATCCACGCATTGTACATCGCCAAAGAGCTGACAGTCGAACAGACGCTTTACAATGCTTTTTTAAACGGAGATTGGAAGCGTCAACATTTTTACAAGCCATCAAAGGAAAAACTCTCTCAAATTGCCCTTTATGAATGGAAACACGACACAGGTTTCAACGACGCTATGAGCCAGCATTCGCGCAAAATCAATCTGAAGGGTGCTTTTGAAAACTGTCCAATTTCAACCATTCTTATAGAAGGCAAATGGGATTTGAGCGCGAGCCTGGATAAGCCGGCCATTTTCCAAAAAAACCACCCTCTATCGCAGCTTTTTATGTTTGAAAACTCGGGCCACTGTCCTTTTACAGATGAGCCCGAGCGGTTCTTTCAGGTTTTAAGACATTTTCTGGAGAATCTCCCTGAGATTCCAAAAGAACATTTGGAGACTTGGAAAGAATATCTTATTAACTGGAAAAAAACAAAAACTATGAAAAAGTAATTTTACCACAGTCAATTTTTCAGAGAAATGAACAGCAATTTATATCTCTTTTTCGAAAAATTCAATGTTCCCGAGAAGATAAAAAAGCTAATTCCCAAGATCTTCACTGAAGAAGAGATTATTCTTTTAAATCATCTCGTGGATAAAGAAGACACGATGGCAAATATGAATGCAAAATTTCCCTATTATCCTCCCTCACTCCTGATATCAATGTATGACAAAGGGTATTTAATCCGGAAACCAAAAAAAGAAGAGGACTATTATAAAAGCTGTCCTTTTGAAGAAATCCTAAAAATATTTATCAAACACAGTTCAGTATTCCAGAAGCTACCGGACATAGATAAAGCCGCTTGTCAGGAGTGCGTCACAGGTTGGTCGCTGAAAGAGATGACAGAGAGCAAAGAACCTGCGTACAGGATTATTCCGATCGAAGTCACCATTCAGGATAAAAGGCAACTGATTCCTATCTACCAAGCAAGAACTTATATCCAAAGAGCCACTGACCTGGCCTTGGTCAATTGCCAGTGCAGATCTACATTCCAAAAATGCAACAAGCCGATAAAAGTCTGCCTTGCTTTAAACGAGAAGGCGGAATTTTTTATGCACAACAAAATGGGAGAAAGAATCGATATTCAGGATGGTCTTGAAATTCTAGAGATTGCTGAAAAAAATGGACTTGTCCGTTCCATCAACAACAAAGAGAATCCAGATTATCTCTGCAATTGCTGTGAGTGTTGTTGTGTTTTTATTCAAGGATTAAAAAAATATGGTATATCCACGTCTATAGGAAAGTCTGGATTTATCGCAAAGCTCAATCCCGAGATGTGTAATCTATGCGGCTTATGCGTTGAAATGTGTCTGTTCGAAGCCATCTCGTATGAAAATGAGGGCATAAAGATTAATGAAGACAAATGTTTTGGCTGCGGCCTTTGCTCCTACCATTGCCCTCAATCAGCCATCCAATTGATCTTGCATAAAAATTAAAAAAATCACGATAATGAATACGCAGCTAAAATGAATTGCACTTTTTAAAAAAAATGTATTAGAAATATACCCATGTGAAAATACAGAGAAGCAGACCCTGGAACTTTTTTCTTCGATGAAATTGGAGATATTTCTCAATTTTTCTTTATTTTGAGCGTCAACGGAAGTTAACAGGTAGGGCCTGCGATCCGATCAGACAGCTTGCCTAACTTCTGTCATTTCAGCAAGTAGCCCCTTCTTGAGGGGATTGGCCCGTTTCTTGATGAATGATCCCTGCTGTGGCAGGAGTTTACCGTCCCCGTCATCCGGAGCGCACGGTGTTTTACCAGGTGCTCTTCCATTACTTTGGCCAGTTCCTCCAAGAATATGAGTCCCGTTTCGAGAAGGAGTACGGTTTCCTCCGACCCATCATCAAAGAAGTGGTGGAGCGCTATTTGGACTGCGGCAACCCCCGCTGTGGGTTTGCCCGTATCCGCTGTCCTTCCTGTGGGGGAGAGCGGCTGTTGATGTTCTCATGTCGCACTCGTGGATTTTGCCCATCCTGCCATGCCAAGAGGCGGGAGGGATGGGGAGAGTGGATGAGGGAGGAGCTCATCCTGGATGTCCCCCACCGTCAGGTGGTATTTACCATCCCCAAGATGCTCCGCATCTTCTTTAAGTACAAGCGCCGGCTTTTGGGGGATCTTTGCCGGGCAGCTGTCCAAGCCCTTCTCAAATACCTCCTGGCAACAACCGGCACAGAGCTTCGTCCTGGTGTTGTGGCCTCGACCCAGACCTTCGGAGCCAAGATCAATTTTCACACCCACCTCCATTTTCTGGTGACAGAGGGCGGTGAAGACTCTGAGGGGAGGTCCCATCATCTGGCCTCCTTCCAGGACAGCCTCCTGGCCGAGTTCTTCTCCCGCGAGGTCTTCGCTCTTCTCCTCAGGGAGGAGCTCATCTCAGAGGCCCTGGTGGAGAGGATCGCAGGATGGAGACACCCCGGCTTCTCTGTCCACAGTAAGGTCAGGGCTCAGACCAGAAAAGAGGCAGAGCGAGTGGGAAAATACATGATCCGTCCGCTGCTTTCCCTCGAACGCCTCTCCCTCGATGAACGGGAAGCTAAGGTCTGTTACCGGTATGGGGAAAAGCCGGAAGAGGTGGAGCGGATGGATTATCTGGATTTCATCGCCCGGGTGACCTCTCATATCCCAGACAAGGGCCAGGTCACTGTGAGATATTACGGCATCTACGCCAACGCCCACAGGGGGAAGGTGCGAAAGGCACAACCCGTCAAGCATCCCTTCATCCTCGTGGAGGAGGAGAGCCCAAGAATCCCGCGCCGCGGCTGGGCCGAGATGATAAGAAAAGTCTATGAAGTGGACCCCCTAATCTGTCCCCAGTGCGGCGGCCGGATGCGCATCATCGCCTTCCTCACAGACTACGCCGTGGTGGACAGGATTATCCACCACCTCAAACTGTCCTTCGTGGCGGAGAGACCTCCTCCGCCTCACGTCGCCTCGCAGAAACTTCTGATGGATTCAGAGAAAGGCGCACAATATTTTTCATGATTCCTTTCTTTGCCCAGAAGGAGAGGTCCGGCTGCGCTCCGGCGTTTTTTATCGTCTCTGCGGCTTGTGAGCCGCTTTGGCCCACCAGGAGAGACTTCCAACCGCCATTGACATCATACTTTGTCATGATTTATATTTCCTGACGATGGTTGAAGTGGGAAATGAGGACAAAGATGTTCACCCAGCCAGCAAAGCTGAAAAGGAATTTCCTATATCTTTAAAGGGATAGCTGTCTGCTTCTGGACATCTTTGCCGTCCCTGGGAATTCTCAAGAATTCCAGTCCTGGTGTCAGCTGCTATCCGATTCATCCTCAAGGGGAGCTGCAGCCTCGCGGGGAGCCACCAGGTAAAATACCCACCGGCCGGGAGAAAGGGAGAACAATGGTCACCCGAAGCCCCAATCAACCGCCACAACAGGAGACCCATAGTTATCAGCTCGATAAAACGGGTTTGTCATGTCCATTTACATCCTCAAATAAATCCTGGCCATATGCCCGCTTCTTGCAGTGGGAGTGGCGATGTTTTCCATGCTTACGCTCATGGGTCTTCTTTTCCTTTTTTCCTCAAGGTCGGGCTGGCGCGCTTTTACAAACTCTTCCTGCATATAGTCCAGGGTTTGGGGTTCGCGGTGGGCATTCTCGTCCTGGTCGCCTTTTTAGTCACAGCCGGCTATTACCTGCTCAGGGCAGGTTTAATCGACCGGCCGACCTCCGCTGAAGTTGAATCCGCTTCAATATTGCTTCCCGGAGATGTTATAAAGGAGGAAGAAATTTTTTCTCTCCGCCGCACTTCCCGCCATTTCCCCGACAAGTATGAGGACGATGGTCAAGGATTGCGGCCAGAGCCCGAAGCCGCTAATGGAGCTGAAGAACCTACAGCCAGGCGAAATCAGCGAGGATCTGCTTAACATACTCGCCGACATGACCAGGGAATACAGGGGGTTTCAGCCCGTGATAAACATGTTTGATGTGCTGGGCCGAGTTATGCCCAGCATCTATGCAAGTTCCAGGTGATTACTTTACTTATACTTTTGATCCGAAATTCAGGATGACAGTTAATGGACCCACAACTGTTAGCTTTAAGAGGATGCGGAGCGATGGAGCCGAGGCGCCACCGGAGGAAATAGTCTTTTCAGAGGATGGAACTAAGGAATATGAGAACTATTATGGAGTAGGAAAACCACGGGATACTGGTTTGGGCCGAGATTATAAGTCCAAACAAACTTTTTACAAAATCTGAATTAGTTGTAAGAGTTCGGGAAAAAACATGAGAAATGAAAAGAGGGTAAAAGACCCACCATCGAATTACATTGGAAAAGATTAAATATTAAAAATATTGGAAAATAAAACCCAAAAATGCTAGATTAAAAAAAGGAGGGTCTGAAAATGAAAAGAATGCTAATCTTAACGTCTTTTATTTTAGCTTCATCTGTATTGCTTATTTCGTCTTCAGCATTAGCGGAAGGTTTCTCAGCTGATATGTCCTGGAAAGAAGTGGGTAAAGAGGATCGGATCAGTAAATTTTACCTGTCGGGCAATCTCTATACTTATGATTTAGCAGACAATGGCCAAAAAATGCGGCTCATAGTGGATCGGGAAGCCGGGATGACTAAGATCTTAAATCTTGATGAAAAGGTATTTATGGAGATGCCAAATAATAACTTTTTTATTACTATGAACAATCCGTTTGAAGCCCACGAAGCTATGCTAAAACAGTTTAAACAGTATAAAGTTTTCAATGAGGGCGAAGAAGAGATTAACGGACTAAACTGCGAAAAAAGAGCCATAAAGTGGAAAGCGCAGACAACGGTAGGAGATAAGATTGAAGAAGAACAAGAAATAGTTATTAGCCGGGCCTGGGTTTCAAAAAAATATAATATCCCTATAAAATTGATTAACTACAAGGGAGATAAGGAGCATTTGGTTGTTGAATTGACGAATATAAAAGAAGGGAAGATAAGTGAAGATGTCTTTCAGGTTCCTGGGGATTTTAAAAAGCATGAGATGAAATAAAGCTGCTCGAATTGATATGGATACACTTTCCCTATTTCTTCAACTGTATACTTTCATGTGACCTTGTAAAACAAAGGACCGGAGGGGGTCAAGTTCTTATTACTAATAAGGTACATCACTCGACACTGGGAGTGAGGCAGTTTAGTAAGCTCTCTATAGAGAGGAAAATGTTCAGGTTAGTAGCCTTGTTTTTAGTAATGAAGATAAAAAACTGACCGATCTGTATTTTAAACTATTTCCACAAACTGGAGGCCATGTATTAGCCGATAACTATTTCCCTATCTTACTGATTATAAATTCTCAGTAAAAAAGCCTCGCCGATTAGTGAGCCTTTTCTCTTTGCTACTTAAAGTTTTTCCACTAACTCCACCCGTCGGTTTAATTGGCGGCCTTCCTCGTTTCGATTGGTGGCAACCGGAGATAAAGGACCTATCCCTTTGGCTTCTAGTCGATTCTCGGCAATCCCAAACTGCCCAACTAAGGCCTTGACTACAGCTTGGGCTCGACGCTGGGAGAGATCAAGATTGTGTTCCAAATTTCCCGTCATATCAGTATGTCCCACCACAAACACTTTCAGCTGCTGGTTACTCTGGAGGAGAGTAGCTATGGCTTGTAAGGTAGGCTGAGACTCGGCTTTAATCACATCACTATCAACATCAAAATAGATCCCGTATACGGAAGCATGACCAAAAGTAGCAATATCATTGGCTAAAGCTTGGGGGTCTGCCACTACTTCTTGTTCCATTTCTTTTTTCTCGACAATGGTCAGCTCGTAGTCACTCCCATCATCACTAACCCACATACCAATCCAGATTTCTTTTCCTCCTCTAGTAAGTTTCATCACTCCATCTTTCTCGTTGATGATCGTGCCCCCAATTCTTTTAATAGCATTAATATAATTCCGATATACTTTGAGCTGTCCCGGAGGGGCAAAACCTTCTTTCAAACTGTAATGAAGAATCCACTTGTGCCCTTCAATAACATATTCATTATCTTCAACATCATAAAACTCAGCAGAGTCATACTCATATTCTTCGCATCCCGAAAGATAATAATTGTTCATGCGGGTCAAAAGGGGATGATCACGACAGCCTTCAGCATCCTCCTGGCCCCACAAAGTTAAAACCGGCCAGCTAACTAAAACCAGTACAACGACGAACCAAATCGATTTTTTCATTTGTTTCCCTCCTTAAAGTTGTTTAAATTTTTCACGATTTTCCCGGATTTCCATTATCTGACAGCCTGGAATGAGTGTATCACATGCAAAACAACACGTTCAACGGCGAAAAATATGGATAAATCAGCATAAATTTCAGAACAACCTCCAGGAGGATAGATATTTCTCTCAACATAGGCAGAAAACGGCCGCACAGAGGCCATCAGAAATATTCTCCGCTTTCCTCGGCTTCCGTCAGGAGTTCCTGCTGGGCATGATGGGGAGGAGGCGGCAGTTCAGCTTTTAAAACGAAGTCATCTTGAGATGATAAATTCCTTTTAACTCTTAAAAAATGGTCATTTTCTGTGGTTGCCTCTCAGGTATTTTATAAGAGCTTCTTGGCCACAGACATAGAGCGCAGATAGGAGGGAACGGTTGAATTTAGGGCGTCTCCGCAACATTTTTTTCAACTCGGGGCTGATATAATGATTCATGCGGGTAATGAATCTATTGCGGGTCATTCTGATTTGAAGCGATAAAACTAAATATACAGAAAGAGTAAAAGAATTAAGTAATGCCGTAAATGACGAACTCATTGGGAAACAGGAAAACAGGCAATTACTATGGCATCATCAATTTTACGAAAGAATATGTAAATAGATATTATGTACCCGCTTTCTTACCAGACTTCTGCAATATTACCTCGTTTTTCACTGGATCTATATGCAGAATATAATTACCTTCCAAGGCCCAGGGTCCTATCATAATATGATCATAAAGACCGCATTCGGTGTCGAAAAATCTTTTCGGCCATATTTCAACTTCGGGCCTTTGAAAGAGAAATTCTCCCAGCATAACTTCAAGCTTTCCCTTATGATAATCATATTTTTTCTGCCTGAATTCCTTTGTGGCCGCGGTCAAAGGCATATGGATAAATTCTGCAAATTCCAATTTTGCACTTAGGTCTTCTGCTCCGGTTTCAATCATTGCCAGAGCCTCAGCATATCCATTAACTTTGACCGGTATAAACGGCCATTGGTCACCGTAAAGAGGAACTTTTGTTATTAATGCAGCCTCAATCTCTCTTAAATCTTTCTTAAATTGCTCCGGTGTCCTCAATATGAACTTGTTGTTGATAAAATCAATGGAGACAACATAATCTCTTATAAAAAGAGGATTGAGGTTGGCGTCAAAATAGTTTTCTCTCGGTTTTTTAAAATAATATCCCTTTAGGTTAAAAAGCTTCAGGCCACAGAAATCGATTTTTTCGATAATAACGGAATCGCTCTGAAATTCATGTTCCACTGACCCGGTTGAAGTGCTTTGCTTGCTTCCGAAATAATTACTCAAGGAATCTATTAGCTCAGGATTATGAATGGTCCATCCCGGGGCATTTCCCGTATCAAGCAAGACTTTATATTCTTTATCATCAACACGCAAAAGAAGACACTTATAGAATGAATCGGAGTTGAAGTCAACGATAGGCAACTCGATTTTGCCTTCTGGGATCTTTGTGGAAAAAAGCTGTTCACCATTTATCCGGTTCAAAAGATTCACTTCTTTTTCATACTTCAAAAATCCCTTCCTGTTCTCTCCCCTCTTATAATAGCTTTTTAATTTTTCATAATGTGCTTTAATCAATGCAACATTATAGCTACTTTCATAAACTCTGCTTCCGATTAAAAGCCCGAAAAGATTATCATCCCGGTTAAAATCCGCCTTGACTGCTTTTTCATAGTAAAATACTGCTTCCCTGAAATTTCTTTGATACACCTTCAAGAGGGCCAAACAATATAAAGCTTTGTCATTTTCGGGGTTCAGGGCAACTGCTTTTTTCAAGAATTTCTCGGACAGAGAAAAATTACCGATAGAATGATAAACAATCCCGGAAGTTGTCAATAAGGCATCGTCAATTTCACAATTTGATAGTAATCCGTTCAGGTAAGGCACAGCTCGAAATCCTTCTCCGGTGCGAGCTAAGCTTTCCAAAAACAAAAACTTATGTTCCATCGTCAGCTCTTCAAAGCGCTTCGGCAAAAAAATGGAAACAATTTTCTCAAATTGGGCCTTTCTATACAGTTCTTCCAGGTCAATCTCTTGAGCCGGTAACCGAATGGCAATAATCCCATTTATCAACAAAACAACAAAACAAATAATTTTTCGCATTGAACCTCCAGTCAGCCGGGAAATCTTCTTTAGATTAATTCAGACGCATTAAACAGTGAAATGGTTTACTAAAGAATAATTTGCCAAGTAATATCCTGAAAAAATAATTATAAAATAAGGGATGGCTTACTTATTTACTGATATTTTCTTACTTTTAATAAATCAAATTGGTGAATCGATTAACTGTTTTTCACCTTCCTCTCTGTTTTTTTGAAATTAAATATTTTCTAGCTTTTCTATAAAATCGGAAAGATCTTGTTTTATGCCTGATTTTCTTTTTTAATCTTTTTTAGATCCTTAACCTCTTAATTATTTTTACCGTCGTTTATGTCCTCATATCAGAAAAATTCAAAGATAGGGCTGCGGTTCTGGCCGTAGATGACGAAAGTTCTGCCCGGCACTGATAGGCCGATTGACCCGGCCACTTCTTTAAGGGCCTTATACATCGAGTAGGAAGGACCCACCGGGGGAGAAATTCCGGCGTAGGCATCAGCCAGGAAATAGTCATAGGTAACTGGCCGACCTTCGAATCCGCCCAGCCGACGGCACTCGATCTCGAACCAGTCAGTAAAATTGCTGCCGTCCTTGACCAGGGGGCGGATCTCAGTGAAAGTCAAATCCCCGGTAGCGGCCTGGAGATGAATGCGCAATCCCTTGATTTCTCCGTTGACCACCTGGAATTTTACGTATTCGTCTTTTTTAACCCGGTATTTCCCGTCTTCCTGGACAACCAGATAGCCGCTGAAAGATTTAACTTCCGTCTGGGCGGCCGGACGGGCGGCCAGGGTTAATCCGGATAGGGCTAAAACAATAGTTAACCAGAGTCTGATGGCGGTGGCTTTCATCGGGAGCTCCTTTCATCGAGAAAATGGGGTAGAAAGTTAAGGTTGTTTGGCCCTGGTTGTCCGCGTTTATCTTCCAGAATTATCTTAAACAACCAACTTTCTCCGGTTATTAGCTCATATCTGGCTGCTTCTGTCAAGGCCGGCTAAACCCTTCCGGCCCAACCTGGACTGGCCCCAGGCTTCTCCTGGCTTTGTTATTTTTTGTTTGGTATTTTTCACTCTGGCCTTAGCTTAATTAATTTTTTTTCTGATCAAGCCGATAGCTGGCTTACCTCCACCTTCGCACCTTGAGTTTAGCCCGGTTTGTTGAGTGAGTTGTTTTATCTTCCGAAAGCCTCTATAATCAGCAACAGGAGGCATGATGAATAATCAAGGCGACCTTAAGAATTTAAGAGATAAGAGAATCACAGCCCGGCCTTCTCCCACCAGCTCCATTATTACCCTTGTCATGAGCATTCTGTTTTTGATCTTCGGCCTGGTGTTAATGGCCTCGGTCCTGGGTGAGGCTGAAGAGGCCAGGGGACCGATGACTTTTTTTCTCTTTATCTGGGTAGGGGCCTGTCTGGCCATGGCCATTTATTCGCTCATCAACCTGTCTTCTTATGGAAAGTCCAGGCCTAACCCGGCCGCCCTTGAAGTTCTGGAAGTGGAAGATAAGAAATCCCCTCAGCGAGAAGAGGCGGAGAAGGGCAAGCCGGATTTCGCCGTGAGACTGCGGGAGCTGGAAGCTCTCAAAAAAGAGGGGCTTTTGAGCGACGAGGAGTATCAACGAAAAAGAAGAGAGATTCTCGATGAGAAATGGTAAGGACGAGGGCAGCAACAGGCGAATAAGGCCGAGGCTGGCCCAAAGATTTATCCTCCGGTATGGCTTGTGGCCGCTCCTGGCCTTGATTTTTAGTCTGCCAGTCCCGCCTGGTCTGGAAGCGGCCGATAAATGTGCTTTTTCGGCCACTCCAGTTCGACTGACCCAGGATTCCCAGAAGGCCATTATCTTTCACAACAGGCAGGAAGAAATTCTGGTTCTGGCCACCGAGCTAAGGGCCGAAAAAGAAACTGTGGTCCTGGAGTTTATTCCCTTTCCTTCGGAACCGCAGGTGTTCCTGGTAAAAGGGCCGATTCTGGAAAAAGTCAACCAGCTCTTAAAGAAAAAGGACATCCAGGAGCTGTTGGGCCCCACCAAGGGTGGGGGCAGCCAGGCCTCCCCGGTTGAGATAAAACTCAGCCAGAAGATAGGTGTGCATGAGGTAACGGTGGTTGAAATCAAACGACCGGCGGAATTTGAAAACTGGGTGCGGGAGTTTTTCCGGCAGAGAAAGATGCAGCTGGAAAGCCAGGTTGAAGGGCTGCTGGCCAATGCCAGGGATTACCTGGACCGGGGTTTTCGTTATTTTGTATTTGATTCGGTCGTCGTAGGAAACAACACCAGGATGGTTGAACCCCTGGGTTACAGGTTTAAGTCGGCTGAGCTGTATTATCCCCTGAAGACTTCCAACCTTATCGGCGGTTCGGGTAAGGTGGACCTTATCCTCATTCTGCCGGGGAGTTTCTTTGTGGAGGAACTGATCATAGAAAAGCAGGATGATAGATACTTTAATCTTTTGACTTCTGGCTGGAGCGCCAGCTCTTCTTCCAAGATGTACCCGAAAGAGATAGAAGAACTGCTGCCGGAGGCGGCTGGCTTTTTCAAGCCCGGGCAGAAGATATACCTGCAATTGCTGCGGTATGAGGGAAATTATGACTTCAAGGACGATTTGAAATGGGATATTTCCGCGCTGCCGCCTTATGCCTTCAAGCTCAGCCTTGATAGTTTTCTCGGCCGGGTCCAGGAGCAGAAAATGACCGAGGACGAGATGAAAGACTATCTCCAGGCCAGGTGCGCTGAAAATCCCAATTTTTTGAAAGAGCGCCGCCTGTTCCTGGATGACATGATGTTGGGGTATCTGCTGACCTCTGGCTTGAGCTGTGAGGATTTTGTGCACCCGGAGGAATTCCAGGTCTACCGGGCCATATTCAACCCACCGCAGTTAAGCTCGGTGCGGTTGGACGGGCTGCCGACAGGATTCGTGGTATTAGAAGACCTAACCCGTGATAAAAGGTTTGAAAATATCAAGGGGGTGGATAAAGCTCTGCTTGATGATTATAACTACAAGAATAAGAGACAGTACCGGCTGAGCGAGTTCTTGCCAGAAGGGATGGATGAATATCTCCGGATAAGAGAAGGGGAAAGTCAGATTCCTCTTTCACCGGGACGGACCTATGTCTCCCGGGTTGGATTTAATCCGGGCCGGACAGCCGCCCTGGTTTTTGTGTCCCACGTGGCTGACCCAGAAATGGGAGCCGGCTATCTGGTTTTGCTGGAAAAGCACCAGGGGGGCTGGATTCCTGTCAGTATCCTGAGCAGCGAAATCTATTAATAGCGGAGATACAGGCGCGGCTCTCCCAGTTTTATTGGTGCTTTGGGGCGCCGCCTGATCAAAATACCAGAATAGCCAGTAATTGACCTTTTTTGCGGCCTGAAGAGATAGCGCTTATACCGAGGCCGACCGCGGTTTGGTTTATTTCGGCCTGGCTCAATTTATTTATCACTCCTTCTGCCTCCCGAGCAATTACTATCAGCGCATTCAGCCGCTCAACCTTAACTTTTTCTTCCTGGGCGGTTGTAATCAAGTACTCCTGTAATTCACCCGGTTCAAAACTTTCCTTCTGACTGAAGTGGTCAACGGCTCTTTGGGCCAGGTATTTGAGCTCTTCGCTTTCTTCCAGGACCGGCTGTCCCCGGGTTTTCCGGATATCATTTATTTTCTGGAAAATTTCTGTTCCCGAGGCTTCAATTTCCGGCTGCCATTCTTTTATAAAAAGTTCGGTCACCAGGAAAGTCTTGCCCTTGCCGCTGCCCCTGGTTTCCACCCCGATACCAACGTGAGTGAATCTGCTGTTTAAAATATTCATCCGGTGGCCAGGGCTTTCCATTAAGCCGCGGTGTAAATCTTCAGCCGAATTATAACCCTGGCTCACGTTTTCTCCGAAGTACTTAGCTTCAACCCCGGCAGCCTTGAGCCTGTCTGGGGGCCCGCCGGTGGTCGGTGAGATGTGTCCGACAAAGTTGTTTTTGGCCATATCCCGGCTGTGACCTCTGGCAATTTCTTCGAGCTTCAGGTCTCTGGCGAGTGGTTCCAGGCCGGATTTTTTTCTTTCTTCATTTATCAGCTCATAAAGCCTCTCTTGAACCTTGGAAGCTGATAGCTCCCGGCTGTCGATGATATTGATGGCCTGGCCAGAAAAAGCCGAGCCGCCGGTTCCCACAAACAGCGGAAAATCAGCCAGGACCCGGGGACCTTTTTTCTTTTGATTAGCAACAATTTCCACCTGGTGTTTCCCGGGCTCGGTAAGGTTCAGCTTCACTTTAGCCGGGTAGATGCTGAGCTTCTCGCCTTCGACCATAGCCGGTTCTGTTTTCCCGTCCGGTCGTTTATGAATTATCACCGCTTCGGAATAACCCGGATAAACGCTCAGCTTGAATTCCAGCTGACCGGGCTCAGCCAGCAGCCTGGGTACTGGTGATAAGAATACGTGTCTCTGGGAAAAAGCAATGATTATCATGATGTAACCTGTTGGATTTCCGTCGGCCAAAGCTCCGTAGTGGGTGTAGTTGCTCAGGTCTTTCAGGTTGGCCAGCCGGGCTTTGAGGCGTGAGGCCAGGCGTACATCCACCTTTTCCCTGGCCACCACAAAGTGCGGATAAGGTTCAGGCAGGCCCAGCCAGGCGGCAGCTTCTTTGATGGCTATGGAGTCAGGCATATTCAAATCCTGAAATAGCTCGTTCAGCCAGCGGCAGAAGTTAGCCAGTCGGGGGTCAGGCTCCCAGTTAAGGCCAAGGTCTCGCAGGATGCCAGGCATAATTTTTTCCAGCAGCTGATTCTGGTTGCCGGCAAAAGCTGAGCCTTCTGGCGGCGATGAGAAGTAGGCTTTAGCTTCGGGCAGACGGGTTAAATATCGAAGGGCCAGGTTTTCCTGGTCTGGTTTGTTCTGGGCCTGGGTGATGGTGGATAAAATTATAAACAGAGCAAAAGTTGTCAGAGAGACTGCCAATTTTAGAGCCAAATTTGATGTTTTGGTCTCAGGTTTAAGCCTTTCTTTTTTTGGCAGCATCATCTTAATCCCCTCAGACCTATTCTATCTCGTTCTTCTGGCAGAAATTCTGAATCTTGCTTTCCAGCTCCTGGGCGCGGGCTATGGCTTTTTCTTCGGTTAAAGTGGGCTTGAGCTCCTGGAGCTTTTTTCTAACAACCTTAACCTGGTTTTCAGCCTTTTCCGGGTCTGAGATGACTACCAGCCCAGGTTCAGCGGCCTGTCTGTTAGCGGTGATGTAATTCTGAGTGGCTGTCTGAAATTCTTTTTCCAGGCTGCGCACTAGCTTTTCTTCAGCTGAAATCTGAAAAAAGTTGGTGTAGACCAGGTAGCAGGCGGCAACCACAACCAGGAGAAAAATCAATTTTTTCATTTTACCCTCCAAAAAAGCGGGGCAAATTTAATGTCCCCAATTCTTTCCCTTTTTCTTTTTGTCCCTTTTCAGGACCATTTTATTTGAATACAGCGGATATCACAATACAATTAATCTGCCTTATAAAATTGGAAAGATCTGAGAAGGCCTGAGTACAGTCACCAGGCTATTTCAATTTAATTTCAACTTAAACTCATTTTAAGCTCAGGGCTATTTACGATTAACTTTCCTTGGTCACATCGCCTCGACAATGTATTTCAATTAGGGCCTTTTATTTTCTTTTGCTGGCGAAAACACCCACTGGTTTTACCCACTCAAGGCTTCTGGATGGAATAACAATTCAAGTTTAGAGTTTTAACAAACAAGGTCTTGGTTTGGAGTAGAAAAAAGCCAGATGATTTTTTTCTACCTACTAAAGCGCTCAAAAAAACTGGACAGGGCAATATGGTGCAAAATGGCCTGCCCTGATTTCAAAGGAGCCTGGCAAAAGGGCCATAATGAAAAGCCCGCAATAAGAAGCAACGGTTAAGGTTAAGGTTAAGGTGACGCTGGTGACGGCAAAAGGTGTCAAAAGAATGGGGTGCACCTTAGGATGGCATTATATTAACTCATAAGTTAAGACATAGCTCGATACAGTTCTTAAGCTTAAAGAAAAGAATTTGACCCGGTATGCCCATCTTTCCGATGCCAATCAATAACCCGGCTCTGTGGTAGCCCATCTTATCTCTGTCTTTAATTTTTTATTGTTGGCAAGAATGTAGTAACTATTTATGATATTAATGATGTTAAATAAAAGCTAATAGAGAAGGGAGGAATTAATGAACAAGAGAGTGCTAAGGATTGTTTTAGCCGCAATCTGTTTATTATTGATAGCTGAAATAATGGCTTCAGCCTCAGCCACTCCCCAGCTGCCTAAAGAAACTGAAGCCCAGAAAGCTCAGCGCCTTAAATGGTGGACCGAAGCTCGCTTCGGGATGTTTATCCACTGGGGACTTTATGCGCTTCCCGCCCGGCACGAATGGGTTAAGAACCGGGAGCGGCTGACCAATGAGCAGTACCAGAAGTATTTTGAGCATTTCAACCCGGACCTCTATAACCCACGGGAGTGGGCAAAGATGGCCAAGGCGGCCGGGATGAAATATGCGGTCATCACAGCCAAGCACCACGAAGGCTTTTGCCTCTGGGATTCAAAGCACACGGATTATAAGGCCACCAAAACGCCGTTCGGCCGTGACATCCTGAAGGAATTTGTGGAGGCTTTCCGCGCCGAGGGTTTGAAGGTAGGTTTCTATTATTCGCTGCTGGACTGGCATCATCCGGATTACACCATAGACCGCTTTCACCCGCTGAGACCCGATAAAGAGGCTGACTATGAAAAGCTCAACGCCGGCAAGGACATGGCCCGTTACCGCGAGTACATGAAAAACCAGGTCCGGGAGCTGCTGACCAACTACGGCGAAATCAGCATTATGTGGTTTGATTTCTCTTTCCCGGGCAAGCATGGCAAAGGGCGTGATGACTGGGATTCTATCGGCCTGCTCAAATTGGCCAGGTCGCTTCAACCCCACATCATCGTGGATGACCGGCTCGACCTCCAGGATGTGGAAGGCGGCTGGGATTTCACCACACCCGAGCAGGTGATCGTGACCAAATGGCCTGAGTATAAGGGCAAACGGATTCCCTGGGAAACCTGCCAGACTTTTTCCGGTTCCTGGGGTTATTACCGCGATGAATACACCTGGAAAAGTCCGGCTCAGCTCATCACCCTGCTCATTGATTCAGTGAGCAAAGGCGGGAATTTGCTGCTGAACGTGGGGCCGACGGGGCGCGGTACTTTTGACCAGAGGGCACAGGAGCGGCTTAAAGCCATCGGCGAGTGGCTGGCCCTCAATGGCCGGTCAATCTACGGCTGCACTCAGGCGCCGGAAGAATTCGGCGCCCCACCCAACACCGTTCTCACCTGGAACCCGGAAAGCAAACGCCTCTACGTTCACCTGCTGGCTTACCCTCTTGGCGGCCTGTGGCTTAAGAACATGGCGGACAGGGTGGAATATATCCAGTTCCTGCACGATGCTTCTGAAATTCGCTTCCGGCCCGGAAGCGGGGCTGAGGCCAAAGACCTGTGGTTGTCGCTTCCCATTCAGAAGCCCCCGGTGGAAATCCCGGTGCTTGAAATTTTCATTAAATAAAAACGGGGGACACAATACTCATTCCCCAATTTTTGCTCTTGAAATAATTTAACAACTGTGTCGATAGCGTTATATTAAAAACATAGGCCTTTAAAGTGGGGACAACAATTTGTCCCCACTTTTTATTCTTCTACAATCTTGAACCTGTACCGCTTAACGAATTTATATGAATCCTGCGTGGCCAGGGCGTAGGCCTTGCCGTTCTTAAAGAAAAAGTAATCGCCTGGGAAGCCAGCTTTAAATTGACCGATATAAATTCCATCTTTATCAAAAAGGTCAAAGAAGGCCGGCTCGCCGGCCACGTAATTCGCCACCACCATCAGCCATCCATTTTCCATCAAGGCAAAGTTAGAATAAGCTGGTTTGTATTTTGGGAACTTGATGAACTTGTAGATTTCTTTCCTCATTTCTTCAGGATACCTTCTCAAAAAATCTTCTGCCCGGTCCCTGATAAAGTTTTCTTTATCTTTATCGCTGTAGGTTATCGGATCATAGTCCCGCCGGATCGACATCACCTTTTTACCTTCCGGGTTAAAAACGTCAATTAGGTAGTTTTCGCCTGTGCCAAAATAAATGTAATCATTATCTGCGACCAGGTAAGTCGGTTGCGGTCCTGAAACCATGTCGCTCAGAAGGCTAGCCATAAATTTTGCCATGGAGGTGGCGTCCCGGCCTTCCGGTGGTTTCGGCTCCTTAATCATGGAATAGAATTCAGTCAGAAGTTTACCCTGGCTATCAAATATCCCGTATTCCTGTTTAAAAGCTGAAAAGCCGGATTTCGATTCAATATTCGCGGTGTGGACGGCTACGAGTTGCCCCCTGGAGTTGAGGTAAAGATTTTCAAAGACATCAGGAAGGTTAATCTGTTCAATAAAATTTCCTTCCCGGTCAAAAAAATTTATGCGTCGATTAGCGAGATCTGTTACGTAGAGAAGACCACGGCGGTCAAACCTAACCACAGAAAGGTTGCCGAACTCTCCTGGCCCCTGGCCCTGCTTTCCGATAGAGAGCAGGTATTTCCCGTCAGGATTGTATTTCTGGATTCTTAATTTTTGCCAGTCGCTTACGTAGAAATTGCCCTCATCATCGGTGTTGAAAATGATGGCTCCACCGAACATGTAGTTTTCATCGCCTTCAACCACTCCGATGGTCAGCTCTTCTTCAAACACAAGTTTCTTCTTCCTTCCGTCGCGCGGGGCAGGAGTCTTGGGATTATTGACGATTTTAACCTCGGTCCCCAGGGGCTGAGCCGCTGAGCGAGCCAGCAGTTGGCTTAAAGAACAGAGATTTATTAAGCTTATTGAAAGCAGCCAGGCTAAAAGTAAAAAAGGAGAAGATTTTTTGGCTATCCGAACCATAATACCCTCCCCCTAGATTTATTCATCTTGCTAAAAAAATCTTAATTCAAGCCGCGGGTACTGTCAACATATCGAAAAACGGGGGACACAATACTCATTCCCCAATTTTTGCTCTTGAAATAATTGAGCCGATAGATTTATCTTAGAGTTGATAGACGGCAGAAGATTAAAGCTGTACCTTGATTCTTACAACTTTACTGGGTAAAGGGAACTCGAATCTCGAATATGGTTGGAATGATACAAACCGCCCGGTGGGCCCGGTCTTTTTCACAAGAAATAAGTTTTTATCTATCTTTTTTATTTTTTTAAATGGGGGCGTCACATGAAACCTATGAGGCTTAAATTATTAACCTTTGGTTTGCCGCTGATATTGTCTTTTCTTATGTCAGTTGATTGTTCGGCGCCTAAAGAGGTCATACCTTCACTGGCTGCCACAGACCAACCGCTTTACTCCTGTGGTGGGGATAATTCCGGGCGCTATTATAAGATGATTGAGGGCTTTGTCATTGGGAAAAATGGCCGGGCTTACCTCTGGGACCAGGTAAATTTTGACGGCATCGATGTTTATGATGACGCCGGAAAGTTTTTACTGAATTTCGGTCGTCCTGGACAGGGCCCGGATGAATTGCAGAATTTTTCGGCTGCAACCTTGGATTCGAACGGCAATTTCTTGGCGAGCACATTTGGCCGGAAAGCTCTAAAAATTTTTACGCCAGAAGGAAAACTCAAGGGAGAAATACCGCTGCCCGATGAAATTTCTCGCGGCTATGTAAGTAAGATGATTTTAGCCCCGGAAGATTCTTTATACCTGAGGATTGAATCCGAGGCCGGCGACGTTTCTATTTACAATTTTAATCTGAGAGAACACCGGGTTAAGCTTATCCATGAAGAAAAGCGAAGAAAAGAACCTTCTTTTATTAGATTTGCTCCGGATATGGCAGTGGACGACCATTGTAACATTTATGTTGCCGATGTTTTTGATTATAAAATTTATGTTTACTCGCCGGACGGAAAACTCATCAGGATCTATGAGAATAAAAAGGCTAAGAAAGAACCTATTATTGACTCTGATTTTAACACCATTGGTGATGATTTTAAGACGGTCATCAGGCTAGATTTCTACCAGATGTTAATGGCTGAGCTCGAGGGCCCATCACGATATTTTCCGGTTGTTTTTGGTTTAAATATCGACCGTGACCGCCTCTACGTTTGGACTTCGGAGCGGGACAATTTAAACAGGTACGTAATTGATATCTTTGATCTGAATTTTCGGAAGCGAGGCCGAGCCTCCTATTTTAACTGGATTAAGCGCAACTTGGCTCAGATTGTTGGCGGGAGACTTTATATACCGAACATTGAAAATTATGATATCAACCTGACCAGGCAGCTCGGCCGCCTAAGTTTATTTAACCCCCCGGAAAAGCTTAACGTTTACCCCGTCAGGTGAGAAAACGGGGGGATGTATGGTGGTGGGGTTGGATCATGTTGGGTAGCGGGGGCGGACCATGGCAAATTATTGATTATCAGTAAATTAGACTGATTTATCGAATAAGAAGGCAGGATTAGATAAGAATTTGGTGGAGGCAAAAAAGCTTTAAGAGGGTTGATCAAATCTTTTCGTTATTTGAGCAAAAAATGATTTTGAAACCTTCAAAAATGGCTTATAAACTGATTTTATGAGCCAGCTTTCAAGTTAATTTATTGAAAACAAGAAAGATCGTATGGTCCGACCCCGCATCTAATTGGAAAAAAATTGGGGAATGAGTATTGTGTCCCCCTTTTTAGTTGCCAGGAAAGCGTTTAAAAAGCTATCATATGGCAAAGGAAAAATTGTTTGAGCCGAATAAACAACCTTGAATTTGAGCTAAGACATTGTAATTTTCACTATCATTACCACCATAATTATGAGGCATTCTCAGGCTTAGCCAGTTGTTGGCTGATGTTTTCTGATCTCGCATTAAACATTACAAAGGAGGGGAGTAATGAAGATATTAGGAAATGAAGGCCGGCGTTGCTTCAGCCGGCATCGGCCTCGCTTCAGTTTTTCTTTCGTTTATATTTCTTTGGCCATGCTGGCTGTGGGGCTCTTGTTATTTGCTGCTTCAAGCTGCGAGCAAAAGGCTGCCGGCCCCGGCGGTGCCAAACAGGCCCAGCTTAAATTTGCCGTATCATTTCCGGCTGAACTGTCCAGCACCCCGCTCGATGGCCGCCTGCTTCTGCTGATTTCTACGAATAACGACCGGGAACCGCGCTTCCAGATCAGCGACGGCCCGGCCACCCAGCAGGTCTTCGGCATTGACGTCGATGGCCTGGTGCCGGGTGCTTCGGCCATCGTTGACCACACAGCCTTTGGTTATCCCCGCCATTCCCTGGCCGAAATCGAGCCCGGCGAATACTGGGTTCAGGCTCTGCTCAACATCTACCAGACCTTCCATCTGGCCGATGGCCGCGTGCTCAAGCTCCCGCCCGACCGCGGGGAAGGCCAGCACTGGAACCGCAAGCCCGGCAATCTCTACAGCCAACCCTTCAAAGTGCGCCTGGACCCGGCCCGCTCCGAAACTATCAAAATTTCTCTTGACCAGGTCATTCCGCCGATTCCCGACCCGCCCGAAACCAAATACATCAAACATGTCCGCATTCAGAGCAAGCTGCTTACTGACTTCTGGGGAACGCCCGTTTACCTCGGCGCCCATGTCCTTCTCCCGCACGGCTTTGACGAACATCCAGAAGCCCGCTATCCTCTGATAGTTTTTCACGGGCATTTTCCTTACGACTTCAGCGGCTTCCGCGAAGAGCCACCCGACCCCAACCTTCCGCCCGACTACAGCGAGCGCTTTCACCTCCACGGGTACAACCGCATCGTTCAGCAGGAGGCTTACAATTTTTATAAATACTGGACTGCTCCCGACACGCCGCGCTTTCTCATCATTGAAATTCAGCACGCCAACCCATATTACGATGATTCCTATGCCGTCAACTCGGCTAACCTCGGGCCCTACGGCGATGCCATCAATTATGAACTCATCCCTTACATCGAGGAAAAATTCCGCGGCCTCGGCGAGGGCTGGGCTCGATTCACCTATGGCGGCTCGACCGGCGGCTGGGAAGCTTTAGCCACGCAAATTTTTTACCCCGATATGTACAACGGTTGCTGGGCGGCCTGCCCCGACCCGATTGATTTCCGCGCCTATACTGTTGTCAACATCTACGAGCACAAGAACGCCTATTACCTTGAATCGCGCTGGAAGCGCACGCCGCGCCCGGGCCGCCGCAACTGGTTGGGCGAGGTGAGCTGCACATTGGAAGAGAGCAACCAACGCGAGTTAGCTCTTGGGACCAGAACGCGCTCCGGTGACCAGTACGACATCTGGGAAGCAGTTTTCTCTCCAGTCGGACCTGACGGCTACCCCCGGCGCATCTGGGACAAGCTGACCGGCGAAATTGACCCGGGGACTGCGGCCTACTGGCGCGAGCACTACGACCTGCGCTACATCCTGGAGCGCGACTGGAAAACCCTTGGTCCCAAGCTCAAGGGCAAAATTCACATCTATGTCGGCGACATGGACAACTATTACCTGAACAATGCGGTCTACCTGATGGAAGAATTTTTGAAGAACACCAAAGACCCGTACTACGACGGCGAGGTTGATTACGGTGACCGGGCCGAGCACTGCTGGAACGGCGACCACACTCTGCCTAACTACCTGTCGCGTCTCCGCTACCACCGGCTTCACATCCCGAAGATAATGGAGCGCATCAAAAAATCAGCTCCCGCGGGTGCCGACCTCAA